>NZ_JBALMU010000147.1:3174-17271 GCF_036962285.1 Bacillus sp. JJ634 | reverse complement strand
CAATAGCTCCATCCAGTAAAGATTTTTTCCTTGAATAGTTATTTTGACTGTTGGACATATTTTGTAACTCCATTAAATCTAATCATAATAATAAAGATACTGAATTTTTTAAAATATAGCATATTCCTTCTTTTCATACATAAAAAAAACTCCACTTAGAAAACTAGTAAAAAACTGGTGGTGGTTCATGATGAAAAAACAGAGCTTAAAGTCACTTTTCAAGAAATCCAATACCGAACCACATTTTAATGAACAATCTAATCTACAGGATATTGAATTAAAAAAACAAAAAATAAGCAGTAATTTTAATCAAAACTTAGAGACATTTAAAGCTTTGTATAGTGTTCCTAAAAATATCGATGTCAAGGTACGGGAGATTACAATTGGTTCACTTAATCGCCGGGCTTTTATTATGTATTTAAGTACGATGACGAAAGTTGATTATATTCAAAAAGGAATAGTTGAAGACCTAATTGAAAATACGGATTCCCATAAGTACATCCCCGATATCGTTTCACATTCTGTCCTTCAAACGGTTGAGATTATAGAAGATATACTTTTAGGCATTAACTCTGGATCGGCAGCCCTTTTTGTAGAAGGAGAAACTCAATGCTATTTATTTGAAACAACAGAAATTAAAAGTCGGGGAATTCAATCATCACAAAATGAAGTCATTGTAAAAGGGGCAAAAGAAGCTTTTACTGAAAAACTCATCGATAATATTTCCTTAATCCGTAAAAAGATTAAAAATGAAAATCTGATTGTGGAGTCAAAGATTATTTCAAAACGATCGAGAAATGATGTATTTCTTGTTTATGAAAAAGATCTAGTAAACGAAGAACTTCTTCAAACCATTAAAGATAAATTAGCTTCATTGGACGTTGATACGATTGTTGACTTAAGTATATTAGAGCAATATATAGAGGAAAGACCTAGGTCATTATTCCCGACTATTTTATATACAGAACGTCCTGACCGGGCAGCCTCTTTCATTCAAGAAGGTCACATTATTTTGTTAATGGAAAATTCACCAAGCTCCTTGATTCTGCCTGCAACCTTTTGGGCATTGTTCCATTCACCGGAAGATCATTACTTGCGTACACCGTATGGGAATTTTATTAGGATTTTACGGATTATCGCACTATTTATCTCTATTTTTACTTCTTCTTTTTATCTTGCGGTTACAAACTTTCATGTTGGGATGATTCCCCCTGATTTGTTAATGGCGATTGCAGGAACAAGGGAGAGAGTGCCTTTGCCATCCTTAATTGAAATTTTAATGATGGAAATGGCATTTGAACTTATTCGCGAAGCTGGATTGCGTGTGCCATCCCCGATTGGTCCAACAATTGGAATTGTCGGTGCACTAATCTTAGGTCAGGCAGCTGTTCAGGCGAATATCATAAGTCCGATTGTCATCATCGTCATCGCCTTAAGCGGCTTAAGCTCCTTTATTATCATTGATATAAGCATGAATTTCGCCATTCGCATGACCCGTTTTTTATTTATTTTTTCAGCTGGCTTTATTGGTATATATGGAGTGGCGGCTTTATTCATTGCCGGACTGTTTTATTTAGTTTCATTAAAATCATTCGGCACACCGTACTTTGCACCTATGACACCGCATTTCTTCTCGTCAAAGGACTTAATCGTACGTCATGTTCCGATCAAAGAAAGGTTTCGCCCTGGATATTTAAAACTAAAAGATACGGTCAAACAAGGAAAGGAATAAACATCATATGAAACAGCAAGCGGGCAAACTAGGTATTCGTGAATATGTATCCATCGTTATTTTAATGGTTGGCACAAAAGCAACTGAAAGCACGCCGACCACGCTGTACAGCCATCTACAAAACGCAGCCTGGATGATTCCTATCCTATCAGGAGCTATCTTTTCTATCCCTCTCTTCTTATTATTAAAAACGTTATCCGTGTTTCAGGGTAAAAATCTATTTGACGTGATTCGACAATTGCTTGGAAAATATATTGGTTTTTTTGTTTGTCTGCTCATATTTATTATTAATTCACTCGCCATGTCTGCCGATTCGAGAGAATATACGGATATCATTAGATCTTTTTATTTTAAAACGACACCAAATTTAATTATCTATGCCCTCTTAATGTTTATTTGTGCGTATGGCGCTAAAAAAGGAATCCAGCATATTGGATCGGTTGCCTATCTTATCATTTTTCTTGTCACATTTTCCTTTTATCTTGTCTTATTATTAAGTACTCAAGGTAGCAATCTAGAGTCAATATTTCCTATATGGGGATCTGGAAAACTTGAAATTTTAAAAGAAAGCTCCCATGGCTTAACCCTTTTTGCAAGTTTTTTTATATTAACCATGGTCATCCCGTACATAACATCTTATAAAGATTTTCGGAAAGGCACTTGGTTTTCTTTCATTTACATCATCATCATCCTTAGTGCAGCTATGTTCATCTTTATATGTCTATTTGATATGACCTTACAAGGAATGGCTTATCCATTTCATACGACCATTCGTTATATTTCATTTGGGAACTTTCTTGGGAATATTGAAACCTTATTTTTCCCAATCTGGCTGTTGTCAGCTTTTATTCGTTTTGCGGCCTTTTTATATATAAATTCACTCATGTTTGGCCATTTATTTAAAATTAAAGACTTTGAATTCTTGATTCCATCACTCGCAACCATTTATTTATTGATTGGCATGATTCCAGAAACAGCTATCGATGTTTCTTTAGGATTCAAAGCCCCAGTTCAATATATGGTTGGTCCAACGTTTACGGCTATATGTATTCTTTTATGGTTAGTGGCACTGTTCAAAGGGGAATTTAAACATGAAAAAAACAAAAACAGTATGTAAGGTATTGTTGTTTTTAGCGATTGTCTGCGTATTAACGGGCTGTTGGGATCGTGCTGAATTAGAAAGCAAAGCCTATGTCATCGGGCTAGGACTTGATCAGTCAAAACATGAGGGAAAAATCAAAGTCACGATGTTAATTGCCAACCCTGAAGTCGGAAGCATGCAAGGGGGGGGAGGTTCAACGGAAAAGCCAAGAGAAATCATTACGTTTGATGCCAATGATTTCATTACAGCAAAAGGTACGGCTAACTCGATCATATCTCGTGATATTAGTTATGAATTATTAAAAGTTACAGTTGTTTCCGAACAATTTGCAAAAGACCCTCTTTTTTTACCTACGTTATACGATGCTTTACAAGATAAAGAAATTCGTATGGATAGTTATTTAGCGGTAAGTAAAGAGAAGGCAGATAAGTATTTTCTGGAAAATCGCCCCAAAATGGAAACACGGCCTCATAAGTACTTTCAATTCATGATTGAGCATGGAATTGACAATGGTTTGGTTCCAGATTCCACTCTCTTTCGTTTTTTTAAGACGACAGAAGGAGAAACAGATCTTCCTTTAGTGATGTACACAACAGCTAAAAGCCAAAAGAACCCTCCTGTTAGAGGAGAAGATGAATACATAGCAGGGCAATTGAATGCATCTGGTGAGCTTGATGATACACAATTTATCGGATCGGCCGTGTTCAAGAATGGGGTCATGATTGATACACTAACTGGGCAAGAGACGCGCACTGCCAATATCCTTGATGATACAACAAACATCGAAGATATATTAGTTAATTTTTCCGATCCTTTTTCAGATCAACCTCAACAAATTGCAGCTAGAATACTCAAAACGAAAAACAATACAGTCAAAATGGACGTAAAGGGTGCAAAGCCAAAGATTATGCTCACCGTGCCTTTACAGTTTGAAATCCTGTCAAATCCATCAATGGTCAACTATTCAAAAAGTACAAAGAACCGACAAATCTTAAAAGAACATATTGCTAATCATGTGAACACGATGTTTCAAAAGTTTTTCGAAAAATCACAAACCGAATTAAAAGGTGTCCCGTACCCTTTATCATTGTCTGCCCGAAAATATTTTGGAACGATTGAAGAATATAAAAAATTTAATTGGTCAAAATCTTATCTTGAAGCAGACATTATAGTCAAAACTGATGTTGAAATTGTGGACTTTGGTAAACAAGTGAAAAGACCTAAAAAAGGGGGGGGATTAAACTGAATATAGTTGCCATCCTTATTCTGCTGAGCATAACTGTTTATACTGTTGGGTTTGGCGTTACGATGTGGAAGGATAGACAAAAAATCAGTGCCCTGGCTGTCTTTTTCCTTACCCTTGCCCTTATCATACTTCCGTTTTTTTCGATTTTTAAACAATGAATACGTTTCAATAATGCCATTTTAAAGAGGGATACTAAAGTACATGTAGCTTTATCCTGATTAATTGCTCCCTTCGATTGCTAAACAATTACGGCAATTTGTTTCCCTTGGTCAATGTCCTCAATTTGTATGTGTGGATGTTATCAAGGAACTCGCTTCAAACAGAAATTGAGTATTGCATAATTAAGAAGGTAGTGGTAGAAACTATTTTTGTTTTATAAATAATATTGATTTTTAGAGTGATTAGAAAAGGAGAATAAAATGAAGCGTGGAGACTTCTACCGACATCTCAATGGTGAAGAATATTATTTTTGCTGTATAGCCTTGCCAATTAATGAGACAACATTACATTTAACAAGTAATCAAAAGGCATGTGATGCTCATACACCAACTGGTGAAGAGATTCAAATGATTGATTTGTATCATGCTAATGGGGTGACGTTTATAAATCGAGATGAACCACATGTCATTTATCAGTCTGAAAAAGACTATGATACAAACAAGGTTTGGGCTAGAAAGGTAGACAACTTTTTTGGCTATAAAATAAAAGAATTGGGACAAATGGAAAAACGGTTTACACATATCTTTACAACTAATCACAGTTACCCATCAGGATGCGAGAGAAAAGATTAAAAGTGTCCAAGAGGGAGCGAGGTATTTAGACCGAAAATCCCTATATTATTATTATAGGCAATATCAGTAAAGGCATTAAGAGATTTATTAAATAAAATAGAATTATAATATACTGTAGGCTGGAGGAATAACTCTGGCCTGTTCTATAAAAGAGAAAGTCAATTTCTTTGTATGAATACTCAAAGAAATTGACTTTTTATACTGTAATGTGCTTAGTGTACAGCGACCTGATTAACTCTAATTATTTAATATGATAAATACCTTCCTCATCAGTTGTATATACAGAGTTAATACCATCTTTCGTACCCACCTGAATAGTCACTGTACCCTGTAAAGAAAATATACACTTAAAAGCCGAGGATTCCCTAACGTAGGAAAAAACGTTTTAATATTTACGATAGATGATAGATATAGAGGTCATAATATTCTATCTGTGAATTTAAGGGACTAGGAAGAAAATTTAAAAATGAAGTGAGCAGGGAGGAAACAGATGAAGAAAAAGCCAAAATACGCAAATAGTGCATAAAAACGTGCGTATTTGAGGCTCTTTATTTAGTATTCCTTATTGTGTTTAGATGAATATATGCTAACATCTTACATGTTTGCGTTTGAAACCAAGTTGCTCTTTATCTATAGCCTTTTGAATATTTTCAGAGGCAAGCAGGATACTGCTTTTTTTATTTTCCCGCTTGATTTCGACTGGACCTACTGCCTTTGCGGTTTCAACCGCCTTATCATGGAGTGGCAAATATGAAATCCCCACTGTGTAAATAAAATTATTCATAGCCGATTTCGTTCGATCTGGTGAATTGTGAATCTTATTTTCCACCTGATCAAGCATACTGGCAATTTTGCTTGCACTAAATTCACTGTCGGGACGATTACCCAAAAGCCAGCAGTAACAGCTCCAGCCTGCCGACATTCTAAGTTCTTCACCGCTTGCGATCCATTTATCAGCAACGACTTGCGCAAAATGGGTTTCTGCCAAAGTTACTGCAACCACAAAATCGGACAGCATATAAAAATAAGCCGCATCCATCCAACGTTCAAAATCAACCTCAGTCATGGTCATTGGGTCCGCAATGATGCCGGCAAAATACATAGCATCGTAGTTCCTGGTAGAGTAAAGCTGCTCAGCTAAATTCTGATTTTTCTTGATTTTCTTTGCGAGCGGCTTCATTGCGCCTGTAGCTACGCCAAAAAGCGGTTCATGTGCACCGTTGCTTATGTACGTCTTTTTGGTTCGTTCCTTACCGAGCGCCTCCAGTTCCTGCATAACCGTTTCCAAATCCATCGTTTTCCACCCCCTTCCTTAATAATCATACCTACTTATATTGTAACTATCTCTCTTATATTTTTTATCAAGCAATGTGTTATTCAACCTTAAATAAGCGTAAACTCTTAAAATCATAAAACATACCTTTGTAAAAAATATTGCTTAATAAAGAACGTATATTCGCAATTGTATCACGTATTTTATGTGTATAGAACGACTATATGAAATATCTTGCTCTTTTATCTAAGTGTATTAGATTAAATGTAAGTATACCAAGTTAGCCCTAAATAACTTAAACTTCGGAACAATCAAACAAGGTTGCTCGGAAGTTTGAGTAGCTAATCATCAAATCCCGACCATTACAGGCGGGGATTATTTGACGTTTGCGTTTATAAATTATGAGGATAAGTAGTTAGGTTGGGTGTTAAATGACAAAACAAATAAAAAGTGAATCTTTTATCCTTTTTTTCGCCTTTTTTCGACAACTTTTTTATGAATTTTATGGCATTGTAGGTTAAAATACTTAGTTTTAAAGTTTAAGGAATTTTTCTTTGAAGTACATGGTATGTCCAAGTGAATAAGTATGATGAAGATATAAAGTTGTTCTTTGATAACTGAGCAGAGGTGAAGGTGTAATAGATGGATATACAGCAGAATCGGAGGATTAATATGAGTTTAGAGGGAGTGTTGCTAAAACTTCAGCAGCTTTTTGTAAAAGAGACATCGTTTCATTCGCATGCGATTCGAATAGCTAACTATCGTGAGCGGTTATTAGACCCGATTCGCCTATTGATTATGGGGCAATTTAGCTCAGGAAAATCGTCTCTCATTAATACGCTGCTGCGACAAAATATACTTCCCACAGGTGCAGTACCGACAACTGCTGTTGCAACTTATATGCGCTACTCGGAGGAAGATTACATAGAAATTGTTTATCAAAATGGTGAGGTAGAGCGTACATCACTAATTTTTTTACATAAGACGACATCTGAACGGCATGAGCAAGGAAAGCAATTACGATCAAACATTGAACGGATAAATCTATATTTATGCAATGATTTTTTGCGTGATCTTGTGTTAATCGATACGCCAGGGTTGAATTCACCAAACGCTGCACATAACGAACAGGCATTAAATGCATATGATGAAGCAGATGATGGTTTATGGATATTTAAATATAATTCAGTTGGTCGAGCTTCAGAAATCAACATGCTTAAAACTTTACAAAACAAAGGATTACATCCGCTTGGCGTGATTAACATGATTGATGAGGCAGAAGTCGATGATGTGACGCCCTACTTAACGTATGAATTTCAAAAGCTAGAAGGAAGAGTACGAGAGATTGTTGGTGTTTCTGCAATAGAGGCACAGGAGGCAATGGAAACAGATGATGATGATCTTTTTAGAATAAGTGGTTTTCCAAAATTACTAACAGAAATAGAAGACATTAAAAAAGATGATACGAGAAAGCAACAACGCTTTCAAGATTCCTTTTTAATTTATTGGAAGAAGCTAATCGAAGATGTAGAGTCATTGCTGCAATCAACGCCGTATATCAAATCAGTAGAGAAGCTTCAACAGTTTTCAAGTGATGTTAAAGAAGAAAATGCTGTTTTAAATAACGAGTGGGAATCGAGGGAAGAGTTGTTACTCAATGAGCATAACACTTTGCAAGATAAAATAAATGCCCGCTATTCAATGAAACAATGGATTGCAACAGATGTTCATCAAGCACTAAGGGGAAAATATGAGGAGTTCAAACAGTGGGAAGCGACGCTACAATTATATGAGAGATTAAGAACAGAAAATCAAAACTTCGCAAAAGAGGTAAGTGAGTTTGAACAATTTTTTCAAACAGAAATTGGAGCAGGAAAAAACTTCTCCGCACCAAGGAATTTATATAGGATTGCACGCGAAAGAAAAAGAGCATTAAAGATAACATTTAATCAATTAAAAAAGGAAATTAAAGAAATTAATCATAAGCTTAATGTAATGGAAAAGCAACGTGATGAGCTAATGCCAAACATTATAGCTTATTTTGAGCAACAAGTTGCTTCTTTAAAGCAACAATTAGATACATTATCCAGCGAGCAAGCGAAGCAGCAAGAAGAAAACAAAAAATCAGTGATTACAGCAACGAAAATTGTATCACAGTGGAAATATTTAAAAAATATACGAGAACAATTATTACAAATTCAGCAATATATTTCGGAGGCAAAACTGACAGATTCATTAAGTTCACCATATTTGCACGAAGTAGAGCTAGAAAGTACAGAAAATGCCATAATGCAATTAAATACTTCCATGTACAAAATGAGGTTGCAAATAAAAGATTTAGACTGTACGTCTATAGAAATAGGTATACCGGAACAATTACCGTCACCTGCAACACTCCCTTCACAGCTATTGTATAGCTTCAAACCTGTTTTATTCGTAGTAGCGGTTGCATCTGTATTATATTTAGGTGTGGTGTTTAAAGATGATGTAAAGTATATGGTGGATGAAGTGGTAACTGCTACTTCTCAAGTGTCAGATGACTATTTTTCAGATGATACAAGTGACGAATATGAAAATTCAGAGCAATCTGAAGACTCCACTCCATATGAACAAACATTTATCGAATATAGTATTGGTACTATCTATGATAATGGCTATGAAACTCCTGTTTATAATCGTGCAAGTGAGAATGGTGAAATCATTGCTTATTTAGATGATTTGGAATATGAGGTGAGTCATTTAACTGAAAATGGTTGGATGAAGGTTGGAGAAGACGCATGGGTTGCTTATCATAATGAAATGGACTTTTATCAGCATGAGCTTGAATCTGCTTTAAGTACTAGTAATGGCAGTATTCGAACAGAACAAGTGGCAGCTGATTTTATACCGGTTTTTGAAAGTGACTCACGTGATAGTGCGGTAATTGGTTTTTTAGAAGATGAATCTGACGTTGCTATTTTCGAAATGCCGAATAGTAAATGGGCAAACATAGGAAATAACGCTTGGATTGAAGCGGATAAATATTTACATATCGATTGGACGTTTACTCCAGTGGCTGAGGGGGAGCCAATTGGAGAAATCGAAGTGCTTGCAAATGCATTAAATGTCCGTCAGTCTGACAAAAAAGAGTCTAACTTAATAGGGCAGGTTTCTAAGGGTGACACTTTATATGTTTATGACACTTCACAGTCCAATGGTTGGTATTCTCTCGGCGAATATGGATGGGTGAGTAACGATGACAATTATGTTTCTTATACAAGCTACGAAGATGAAATGATGGACTATGAAGAAGGTAGCTACGAAGATGAAATGATGGACTATGAAGAAGATAGCTATGAAGAAGACAACTATGAAGAAGATAATTCATCAGAAACACCAATTGGTTATATCGAGGTTCTATCTGATATTCCTTTATATGATTACTCGGATAATATAACTGGAGAATTACCTTCGGGGACAATTACAGACGTATATGAGTATTCTGAATACGATAACAGTTATCGTATTAATGAAACGGATTGGTTATATATGGATGAGGGATCAGTCGTATTTTATAGCTATTAAAGGAGAATAATAGATGTCAAATTTACAACTTTATGAGCAAACAAAAAATCAATTTTTACAATACTTGCAGCAAGCAGAAAAGCTAGCACTACGGATAGATAATAAAAAAATTGCCGAGGATTTAAAAATCACGTATTTAACTTTAAGTCGTGAGCAATTTGAGGTAATGGTTGTTGGTGAATTTTCAAATGGTAAATCTACGTTTTTAAATGCACTATTACGTGAGGAATTACTACCATCCTCTAATGTACCGACAACCGCACTTATTAATAAAATTCATTATCGCCATGAACCAAGTTATGCCGTTCATTTTGATAATGGAAAGTTACAAAAGCTAACAAAAGAAGAGTTTCTAGAATATGTCGCAGAGGACAAGCAGCAAGTAGATGGAAAAGCTTTTGCTTTTATTCAAAAAATTAAAGACCACTTTGGTAAAGCAACCCATTTAGAGATTGGTTATCCTACAGCATTATGTGAGAATAATATCGTCTTAATTGATAGTCCAGGTACAAATGATATGGATGAGCGTCGTGTGATGATTACAGATGAGTATATTCCAAGAAGTGATGCTGCAATATTTTTGCTTAATGCGACGCAAATTTTTACCGATAGTGAAAAGGCCTTTTTACAGCGTATTTTAGATGCAGATATTAAAAAAATATTTTTTGTTATTAACTTTAAGGATAAGATTAAATCTTCCGAGGAGTTTGCTGAGATAGAGCAAGTTGTTCGAAAAAATCTTCCTGCAGGAATTGAGGATCCAAAAATTCATTTCATTTCAGCCCTGCATGCCTTAAATCATTTTAAACGTGAAAAGGGAATCGAGGTACCTGTTCCAGTAAGTCGCCGGGCAGCCCGGAAGCAAGAGAAGCCTTTGTCTATTGAAGAAACAGGAATGCTAGAATTTGAGAATCATTTAATGAACTTTTTAACAGTTGAGAGTGGAACCGAAAAATTGCGAAAACCTGCTGAGCGAGGTATTCGATTACTCGAGCAGTTATTAGAAGACAATATTATATTTGAACAAAATACATTAAATCATTCAATTCATAATATAGAAGAGCATGTACTAAATATTGAGCGTCAGCTTCAAATAGTGGAAAATGATTTACAAAAGTCATCCAATCGTATTGCTCAAAGACTACAAAGTGAGTCTGACAGTATTGTTCGCTGGTATACCAAAGAGTTAAACGCAGTATCAGATGTTGCCGAAAACGTGATGAATGAGGGAACTGAATTAGGGAATGATCCGGAAAATATCAAGAGCGACATTGATTTAGCTACTGGTAAGTTGGAGAAAAATGTTACGCAACAGTTAGAGACTCGAATTCAACAGATGATAAATGATGTAATGTCTGATGAAAGTGATTATTTAGAAGAACAGATAGGGAATTTAACAAAGGATGTGCTCAATTTATCTAGTAATCATGCACAGTGGGGAGAACGCATTTATCGTCGTGAAGAAAAAACATATGATGCTGTAGGAGGAGCAAGTGTCGGTTTAGGTCTAGTTGGGTTAGCGACAGTTGTATTTACAGGAGGAATTGCTGGTTGGGGAATGCTCGGTGCTGGTGTAGCAGGTGCTTCAGCTTCTGCTATTTTATCTCGTGAAAGTGATCAGTCGATGTATGGACGTTTAAAGGTTCAAGTGAAAGAACGCTATAAAAGCACAATTTCAAAACGAACTAAGGAATTAACTAAAGCCTTAAAATCAATGTCAGAAAAGCTAAAAGAACAGTATAATGACACGATTGTCAATAAAATTGAACAAGAGCGTAAAAAGGCTAAAATGCTTCTGGATAATCAAAATTTAGAAGCTGAAGTACAGCAACAAAAAATAGAAAAGCTGAAACAGCTACAAATGATATGTGAATCATTAATAGGGCATATCGAAAAAACATTTACTAATTATATTGAGCAATCCAATGTAAACGAGGTGCAGCAGCTTGAACCAGTTACAGCCAAACAATAATTTTCTTCAGGATATCACTTATCATGTGGAGCTATCGTATGAATATGATTTTATAAAAATAGCTCAGAAATTCGAAATATTATTAGAAGATATTGAACAAGATACTTATACATTTGTAGTTGTAGGTGAATTTAGTACAGGAAAATCGTCTTTCTTAAATGCGTTAATTGAACAAGACATTTTACCAACAGGGGTTACTCCGACAACAGCGACGATTAATATTGTTAAATATGGGGAGGAAGATCGGATAACCATAAACAAGTTCGACGGAACAAAATTATTTAATACGGACACAGATGTATTAAAAGACTTTATTGCAATGAAAATAGAGCAGGCCGAAGAGATTGATACGATTGAAATCGAACGTCCTATTGCTTTTCTTAAACCGAAAATTGTACTCGTTGATACACCTGGCTTAAATGACGTTAATGCGCTGCGCTCAGATATAACATATCAATACATTCCACGAGCCGATGTGGTGTTTTACTTATTGGATTGTCGAAGACCTTTGCGTAGTACTGAGTACGAATTTATTTCAGAAACATTGTTAGCTCAAGGATTAAATCGTATTATTTTTGTTGCTAATTTTGCAGATGAAGTAGACGAAGATGAACTAGATGGGATTGTTACGAGAATTGAACGCCAGATAAAGGAAGGGACATCGTTATCTGAGGCAGAAGTCATTCCCTTTTCTGCATTAGAAGCCATTGATGCTATCGAGGAGCAGGATGAAGAATTATATCACTTGTCTGGCATGCCGAAAGTAAAGGAGCGCATCGATTTTTTACGCAAGGCAGGATCTCGTCAGCAAGAAAAGCAGCAGCGATTTGAACAGCGTTTTTCATTCCTGCGTGAAGAGTTATTTCAAGCATTGGAACAAAAAAAAGGACTATTAATGCAATCGACAGATGAATTACGGTTACAAATGCAGCAGCTTTCGAAATGGCAAGCAGAACAAACAGCATTTTTAGAGCAGCTACGTGACTATACTGAGGAACGCGTCAACGAATTTAAGCAAATGGCAGCAAAGTCAATTGATACTTTTTTTAACGAAGTTGAAGAAGAATTAATCGATCGTATTGAGTTATATCAAGGCCAGCAAGTGCAAGTCTTTTTCGAAAAAGAAATACCAAATGTATTGAAGCGCAAAATGAAGCTATGGATTGAGAGGTATAATCCACATATTCATGAATTGATTGGGAAGCTAGAAACTGCGTTGATAGAGATTTTAGCGGAAACTTTTGAATCTCGTGTCACTATTAAACAGTTACGTGTGAACCATCAAGTGAGTAATGTCGGTCAGGTTGAATTATCAGTTGGCAAGCAACACGATCCGTTACTGACTTCTGGTTTAATAGTAGGTGGGGCAAGTACGTTATTTTTAGTTTTAGGCGGTCCTATACTGTTACCGATTTTAGGAATGGTTGGTCTTCCATATTTACAACGGAAAATGCAAAAAGACCAATTGGAAAAACTAAAACCACAAATGAAGGCAGATTTAACAGTACAGTTGCAGCAAATACAGTTTGATTTTACAGATGAAGTACAAATTTATATTGACAAAAGTTGTCAGCGGATTTTAGAGCAGTGTGTCTTAATGTTTAAGGATCGCATTATGGAACAGGAGCAAATTGTGCAACAACAACTTCAATCGCGCGAAACAAATACGGAGCAAAATAAAACTGTAATCGATAGGATAGATACATTATTACAGAACCGTTATTTATTAGCTGAACCAAAATAGGGGGTAAGAAGATGTTTATTTATGATCAAATGAATAATGAAGGAATGTTACAGCAACCATCGCATGATAGTGCAGACCAACAATTTGACCAATATGTAGATCATACTTATGATGCCAACTTTGTAATCAATGGTTATGAGGGCGGTTATTCAGACGGTTCCTTTGGAAATGATCCATTAATTCATTCCAAGTCTTATCAATGTCCGAAATTTGTGAATGTTCATTATGTAGATAGCTATATGCGCCAAGATGGAACAGTTGTAAATGGCCATTGGCGTTCAAATCCGGACCATGCCACATGGAATAATTTGAATGCTAATAAATAATGTTCAACATTGATGAATGGTAGGTGGCAGAAGAAAACATTTTTCTTATAAAATCTATACTAAATGTCTTTTGTAGTCATTTAATTAGTATTTTTAGCAATTGTTTTTAAAAAGTCTTGTTTCCCACAACGTATTTTTATTACTCGTAGTCAAATATTTTAATAGAAGTAAAACTTCTTTATAAATACTGCTATAGAGATGGTACGGAGATATGTTCAAATGACAGACAATGACATTCATCAACAACATAACAAATTTAGCTCTATCAATAACTTGTGATTGGGTATGAGCAGATACAGGAATTTATCTTGTATCTGCTTAGTGATAATAAAGACCTTTAATTTCAT
>NZ_JBALMU010000147.1:0-3147 GCF_036962285.1 Bacillus sp. JJ634 | reverse complement strand
TATTTTTGGAAAGTTGTTTAAATTCTAATCTTATTTAGGATTGTTGACGTGAAAATTAAATAATAAAGTTACTTAATTCACGAGCCATATCTTTATGTAAAGTCTCCAATTTAACTATAAAGAAATTAATAAGCAGGGAATACTCTTTTCCCAATTCTAAATAATAAAGGAATTACTAATATTAAAATTGGTCCTACAATAATTGTGGAAAAAACAGTTTCTTTTAAGGAAATTAGTTCATCCATAAACATTCTANNATTGATAGGAATGTTTAGTAAAACCCCTGTTAAAAGACCAGGTGCATATTTTTTCATTACAATTGTTGCAAGAAGATGAGGGAAAATGGCATTAAGTATCATTGAACCTAAAAATCCAATAAACACCCATTTAACTAGAATAGACTTAGGAAAATAAAAATAACTAAATGCAGATAAATAAGCTAGTGATGTAATAACTAACACAGCAAAATGAAATTCATTTGCACTTACTGCCCTTTGAAATTTTGAAGGTTGTTGAGACCATTGTGGCAACCATAAAGCTTCTTCTAAATTATGTAATGTGATGGCTAAACAAAAGAAAATTAAAAGTGATTCTTGCATAAATCCACTTCCTTATAACTGTTTGTTTGATTGTTAAATTAACAAACATAGAGATATTCTACATTTTTTATTATATATGATATGGAAAAAGCGAGATGAATACATTCAGATCACCCTGATTTTTAAATAACTTTATTATCTTTGGAACAACTTTTAGAGGACAGTATCTGCTTTTTGTTGTCTGTGAATAACATTAAACAGCTTATTAAGTATTTTCTTCATTGAATAAAGGCTAATATTAGTGCTGTTATTATAAATACTTTTGATTTTAACAAATAAGTCAAATTCCTTTCCTTCTTTTTATATTACAACTTTAACTTCTTCCTCCTTTATATTATAGGGATATTTTAGCATATTGATGTAGCTGAAAATATGAAAAAAATGCTATATTCATAGGATTTAGATGTTTTGTTTCCGTCTGCCAATTCGCCTATCAATCCCAGTCTCCATTCGAAGTGACCATACTTTACCTACTTTTCTAACTGACATTAAGAAACCTCCATGTTGAGATGGAGGTAGGTGTGCTAAACAGTATGAGTCTGTAGTGCTGTTTTCATTCAGCAAAGTTTAAAATTATATAAAACAAATAGATATTTATGATAATTTGAGACTAACATTGCTGGGAATGATTCGTTCGAAGAGTCAAGTAATCTAATGTTTTAAAACATTAAAGGCTTTTGCGACTTTTTGTGCAAACGTTAATGGAGATTCCACAGATTGAAAATGAACATATAAAATATTGGGATTGGTAAAAATCCAATGATTGTGAATAGCGCTTATGATTAGGTTATTGCGAACTAATATATTAACAAAAGGCGAGATTTCTTCTTCTAGGAGGACAACTTCTCCAAGATTAAGTGCATTTCCTTCGTGATCCATTGATTCAAACGATATTCCTGCGTGAAGTTCACCACGACTTGGACGTCCTTGGATAGTGACATGAAGATTTCGATTGATTTCTACTGAACAAACTCCATGTTTCACATTAGCCTTCCCGTTAACAATTTGAGCATATTGATGGCATATATCATGGAAGTTCAGCATAATAAAACACCTCATTTTTTTCTAAAATTTATGAATTAAGGTGAAGGTCTAGAACTAATAATCGTGATGTTAATGCGTATTAGGTTGATTATATGCAATAAAAGAAGGTTCTTATTTAACTAATGGGGCGTTTCTACAATATGTGGAGGCGCTTTTTTTACTAACGGTTGGACAAGGATTGAAACGTATTGGCTGGAGAAACTAAGCATTATCGAAAATACCTATAAAAAAATTACTATCAATCACAAAATCCTAACAAAAGCAGAAACACGAAAAGAACTGCAAACACTTAAAAGGAGTACCGTCAGGAAAATGCGGTTTCTTGCCGGTATCCTTTATTGACTTTTACATTTTTAGTTGTAAACCTTCATCGGTAAATAAGTTAAGGACTGTCCAGTAGCTGAAGCAGTTAAATTTTTTTCTAATTCGAATCCATTAATTGGTTCGATACGAGAAAACTTTTGTAAGAATGCCTCTAGTGCAATTTTCATTTCTAATCGTGCAAGAGGTGCACCTAAACAGAAATGTGGACCATTTCCGAATGTTAAATTCTTTTTATTGTTTGAACGATGAATGTCTAGAGAGAAAGGATCTTCAAACATAGTTTCATCCATGTTGGATGCACTCATCCACGCGATGACTACATCTCCTTTTTTTAAATCAACACCTAATAAATTATTGTCCTGTTTCACAGTACGATCTCTTCGTGACATATGAAAACGGTATCGGAGCATTTCTTCGATTGCGTTTGGCACTAGTTCCCGATTACTTTTTAGTACCCCATATAATGACTCATCATCATAGAGCAATGAATAGAACGTATTGGCAATCGCATGGCTGGTTGTTTCAACACCCGCGCCTAAAAGTAACATTGTGACCTGCACAATCTCCTCATCTGTCAACCTTTCACCTTCTACTTCAGCCCGGATTAAGTCGGAGATAATATCATCGGAAAGGTTTGAACGTTTTTGAATGACAATCGGGTAGAGAAATTGGAAATATTCTTTTGCAGCATTTTGTTTCGCTAACTCAATGTCTTCCAGCCTTTCTTTGTCATAAGGTTGAAAAAGAATATCAATCCATTTCTTGAACTGATCTCTATCTTGTACCGGTACCCCAAATAAATCTGCTATAACTAGACTAGGAAAAGGGGCAGTAAAGGCTTCAACAATATTCACAGTAGAGTTTTCTTGTATGCCTTCTACAAGTTCAGTTGCAATCTGTTGAATACGAGGTTCCCAGTTCTTCAAACTGCGGGGAGTGAAAGCTGCGGCTAACAAGGAGCGTGCCTTCCGATGTTGAGGTGGATCTAAGAGTGTAATATTCATAATAGGGGAAGTTTTTTCTTGTTTGTTGTTAGCTCCAACAAAAATGGTTGTTCTAGGACCTTCACTTGAAAAGAATTCATAGTTACTTAATACTTGTTTAACATCTTCATATTTAAACACATTCCATGTATTTGTTTTTTCATGATAATAAACAGGATGATGATGCAACATTTCTT
>NZ_JBALMU010000146.1:0-7305 GCF_036962285.1 Bacillus sp. JJ634 | reverse complement strand
TTATCTACAAAAGATAACTCAATTAGAGGCAGATAAAAATGCTGCACTTGCATCAGAAAGTCGTCTCAAAACAGAAATTTCAAATGTGGAATCACAGTTAATGGAATTGGAGAAATCAAAAGCCAAAATGTTTAAAGAGAAGGAGGCTTTCATTGCAAGTCAACTTGCTGAATTTAGTAAAGAACGAGAACAATTAAATGAAAATGTTCAAACGCTTAGAAAAGAAAAACAGCAATTGGAACTGGAACTCACTGCTAAAGCTGCAGAGCTGGAGAAGGTGAGGCAAGAAAAAGAGGAAGTTGCTGCGTCAAATGAAATTGTAAGAACAAATCTTATACAAATTCAAAAGAAATTAACTCAGATGGAAAATGAACGAACTATGTATCAAGAAAAAGAGACAGCTTTTATCATACGAATTGAGGGAATAAATGCCGATTTAATGGAAGCTAAAAAGAAAATAGATCAGATGAATAAAGAAAAAAATAATTTGACACAGGAACTGGAAAATAAAAAAATAATTTTGGACGATGTAATGAAGCAAAAGCAAAAAATGGGCCAGGACTTACAAGTTTTAAAAGAAAAAGAGGAACAATTACAACAGAAAAACGTATCTTATCTACAAAAGATAACCCAATTGGAGACAGATAAAAGCGCTGTACTTGAATTAGAAAGTCATCTTAAAACAGAAATTTCAAATGCGAAATCACAGTTACTGGAGTTGGAGAAGGTAAAAGCCGAAATGTTAGATTGTCTGAAAGAGCGGGAGGATGAAGTAGGTAAGCTACAGGAAGAGAAGCATCGATTTGGTGAAGAAAAAACTGTACTTCTTAAGGAGTTTGCGAAACTTGAGGAGGAAAATGCTTCGCTTCATGAAAGCATTTCGATACTTTCAGCACAACGGCAATCCGATGAAAAGCGGATGGATAAAATAACCTCCAACCTAAATGAAGTTTTTACAGAAACAAAGCAGTTAGTTCGGATGACATCTTCAGTAAAACATCAATTGGAAGCAAAAAATATAGAACTTAACCAGATAAAAAAGGAGAAGGAGATGCTTATGCAAGAGGTAATTCAGCTTAAAGAAGATTACGAGAAGTCTGAGTCTAGAAAGAATGAGCTTGAAAATCAGATTGATGTCATGAGAACTGAGTTATTAAAAGCCCAGGATTCCTTATCTCGCCTTGAACAATTTGAAACTGAAAAGCTCAAGTTGAAAGAAGATTTGGAATTGAAAATTGAGGAATTTAATAGGCTAACTAATCACTATCAGCATGAAAAAGAAGCTTATTTGCATGTTCTTGAGCATGTTCAAGATCAAGTAAATGTGTATAAAGAAAAATCAGAACTTTTTGATGCGGAAAAAGGATCCTGGTCCACACAAATTGATGAATTAAAAGCGGAATTAATCCAGACAAAGGCAACCATTGTTCAAATGGAGGAGCTGAAGCAGCAAAATATAAATTTAGCTGCAGAAGTCCAAGAGAAAGAAGTTGAAGTTTATAAATTAAAGAAGGATAGTGAAAGGGCTCTTCAGAATCAAATGGACCAATTTAAAGCTGAGCTGAAATTATATCAGGATAAAATATCCCAATATGAAAGAGATCGAGAAATTTGGGAAAAACAAATGAAACAAATGAAGGCTCAGTTTGCTGGTTTGGAATCGAGTTTGGAGGAAAAGGAAAATTTTATCAAGAACTATATTAAACAACCTCCTTCATCTATGACATCCGGGTTTCAAAATACACTTCAGTCTGCACAACAGTCACCTATACAGAATAATTCTACTCAACAACAGACTCAAGAACCCACTCAACAACAGACTCAAGAACCCACTCAACAACCTATTTCACAACAAGCTCAACAAAACACTCCACAACAGGCTCACCAATCAGCTGATTGGTTTCAAAGAATGATATCCCAACAGCGAGGAATAAATCAGCCTCAACAACAAAGTCAAAATTCAAATTCAACTACGTTGGACTTTTTTACATTACGCAGCAAAACAACTCAGCCCTCAGTACCCGGTCCCTCCTATGGGAGTCAATGGACTCAGGACTAACGTACAAAACAAACAGGTTATGATCTCTCATTTTAAAATCAAAAGAGATGTATATGAAGACATGATTGTATACTGCCAAAAAGTCTTACCCAATGAAGCATGCGGGTTACTTTCAGGTATCACAGATACAGGGGACACTTTATGGAAATTAAAAAATGAATCTCTTAACCCTAACCGGTTTTATATGTCTATGGAAGCTATCAAACTTGCCGTTCAGAACATGGAGCATAAAGGAGAAAAACTTTCAGGTATTTTTCACTCACACCCCAGTACACCCGCCTTTCCTTCATCACATGATATAGAAAATAACCCCTATACCGACCTAGCTTATTTAATCGTTTCATTTTATAAAGGAAAAGTAGATGTGGCTTGTTTTAAGATGCATGGTAACACAGTAATGCCAATAAAATTAATCGTTGTCGATGAGTAAGCAAGACGGCCGATCTAACGGGACGCCGTCTTTTTCTTTGTGTGTTCTAGTCAAATCATACTATTAATAAATGGCTATATTAAATGATTGTGTTGGTAAAATGATTTTTGAATCAATTATTAGTTAATAAAAATTGAAGAATAACGAACTTTCTTAATATGGTGGTATCTATGATTCCTCAGCTTTATTTGGGTATATACCCGAACACGTTTTAAAAAATAGATTCATATAATTTAATGTAGTGTACTTAAACTATTTGCCACCTACTCTTTGTTTAGGGATGGAGACTTCCGAGGTAATTGAACTTAACGATATGAAATGTACTTAGCTATCGAGCTTATATCGTATTCTGTATATGATTAAGCTAACAGTCGGAATTCTTCATTTTTTGTGTTAATCGAAGCGTTCAAATCTCTATCTGCAAAACCCTCATTGACAGGAGACTGTGGGTTCAGAAAGGGATAGCGATTCCTTCGCTTGACTGCGAAAAGAGCAAGTCTTGGATGATGGGAACCACTTCTCTATTTTGATAGGCTTCTTTTCTTGCTCTTCTAACTTATATTGGAGAAATGTCATGAACCTCCCTCAGGCATTATCTGCAACGCTCTTGCCAAAATTAAAGGCTTGGGACATTCTTTTAATATTTAGGTCTTCAATAGCTAAGCAGTCGTGCCGTTTCGCTAATTTTAATCATTGTCTATACTAACGGTTAGACGCTTTCTTTCTGTATAGGTTGCTTGTTCATATTCTATAAGAATAGAGACATAATATTTGTCTGTTTTGGTTCGCGATACCATACAGAACTTGAGAACATGACGCAACAGAATGGTTTAATTATTACAAGTTTGAGTTTCTGCGATTCGATATAGCCATCTAAGAGCATGCTGTTTCCGTTGACTACATTTGTTTTATAAGACTGTCTTGTTCTACGACTTTTGAACTTAGGAAATGTAGTACGACTGGAAAAGAGGGGGGTATTCCTTTTGCAAATTGAGCCCTGCAAACTCCTTTTTTTATTTGGTAAGAGTCGGAAAGTTTAGGTTATCATTTAACCGAAATCCCTCTCCCGCTTACCGTTGGGATACGCCCTTCACATACTCAAAGAGGGAGGTTGCTTTCGGAGTTCAGTTAAACGAGCTAGGAGGAATCAATTTTGAATAAAAAACGAGGACTGCATAGTGTTACTGGATCTGTTTCTCCACAAAAGCTATCACAAACAAAAGTATATTTAGGAAATAAATCAAGAGACAATCACTCTGTACAGAAGGGGAGCTTTTATAAAAGAAAGAAATATGGAGATGGAGGTTGCGGTTGTGGCAGTGGCAATAATCCTAAACGGAGGAACGGAAAGTGAAGAAATAAATCGAACTACTTTTTACGCTGCGGTACATAGCCGTGGCTTTTTTAAAATTAGGCTACGTTAAAAAATATTGTCGATCAAACGATTTTTGGCTCATGGTGTGTGAAATCGCGATTTCGCACGCCTTTCAGTAGACTGAAAGGTTGCTCTATCTTCGGGAGTAAGCTCGCTTTCTCCTTCTTTGTTATGGAGACAGAGCTAAAATGAACCCAAAATCAACAGCGCCATATAACAGAGCTTGAAATTCAAGCAAATATCTTCAAAAATAAGGAGTATGTCGAAAAGATCATGACTTAAAAAATCATGATCTTTTTTTGGTATGTCGGTGGAAGTAGAAGAGGAACGAGGATAATTATTTAGAAGAGTATGGATCTAGCAACTCGATATTGATTTCATCTTTATAACAGCAAAATTTAAACTTTCTGCCTTTTCCACAAGGACATGGATCGTATAATTTTTCTTTCATTTTGCCTTTTACGGCTTTTTTTAGTTGTGAAATGTCAACAAAAGGTTTCATTTTAATAACAGACTGAATTCCGTAGTCCTGACATATTTTAGCGACTTGGGCTGCTTGGATTTCAGTCATTACTGAACATACGATTAAGTTGGGCATAAAATCACTCCTCCATTGAAAAACTTTTGTTGTGTTATATTATTTGCGGATCTAGAAGAGAGTTTAGCTTCATATATTGTTCCTGCAACAAATCGAGACGTAAGGTAGCTGTACCTTGGAGGAAAAGCCTTGAGGCATCGATTTGTGAATCAAGTTCCTCATTCCATACAAAATATATACTGCGTAAAACATGTTGAATTGGATCAATAAACTGTTCCTGATATTCGTGGTGATAGCTACTATCCTCCTTATCATTTGATTGAAACATAAACGTATTTTGACGGCGGCTGGGTATTACAGGAGGATGAATCCACTGGATATTTGTTGCTTTTTTCCAAGGCACTTGAATTGTTATGTTATGAACAGAGTTTCCTGTTTTTTTCGTTATATATTCGATATTAGCAACTAATATTCCCTTAAAAAATACGAAGGTAGAAGGAAGAAGCACTCGGATTTCTGAAGAGTGAATGGACCAGTCAATTTTTGAAATACTTGATATGGAATTTAATAAATCTAAAGAATCAAAGATATCAATATTAATGTTAACTGTTGAAAGTAATACAGGTACCTTTATAATTGGATTGGTATCTTTTTGCTGCTTAAGATGGTATGGATTTTTGCTCTTAGTTTGTTCAAAAAGCACATCTTTCATCTTATTTTCTGATGAAGATGATTCCTCAATCTTTGAATAAATTTTTTCCTGGTCAGAAAAATGTACCCTATTTATTACAGTAAGATCACTGTCAATATTAGAAGATTCGCTCTGGTTTAATATAGGTCCGCCAAAGAATGAAGAAGTTTCCTCTAGTAAGATAGCGAATTTCTTCAGCAATGAAGAAAAGTCATTATTCATGAAAAAGGAAGCATCAGCAAATACAGAAGACTCTTCCTGGTCTGAAGTAGATTCATCGATGATGGATGAAGATTTCTCTTGTAATGAAGGTATGTCCTTTTCAATTGAAGAAAAATCATTTTCGGTTACGGAATATTTTCCCTGAATTGAAGAGGGTTCATTGTTTATTGAAAAACCGTCCTCTTGATTTGAGTCATTGTCAACCTCTTGATAGGGCTGTTGAATATCTTGATCCAAAGTATTGTCAACTTCTTGGTATAGTTGTTGAACATTTGGTTGGGAGTTTAAAGTGTCTGTCGATTCTTGTTCTAATGAGTTAAATGAATCTATTGTTTCTTTGTTCGCACTTCTTATTATTTGGTGTCCAGTAATTATAGGCGGATGCAAAATTAAAGGTACAGAGATTTTTTCTGTAGTTATTTTATCGGTAGAGGCAACTTGTTGTTTTGGATGAGTGTGTTGATCTGTTTTCATAGATTCATCTAGAGTTGTCCTAGTTTTTTTTAAGTAGGCCAGGTTATTTTGCTTCTTTTTACGAAATACGTTTAATTTTTGAGGTACATTATCCTGATTGTTCATATTGAAATGGAAGATATGGCGTAATAGAGCATCCTTTCCTGTTCCCTCCCCTCTTTTTACCCCCTTTTCTATTGCTATAATATATGATTAAGAGATTACTTAGGTGCTTTTTAGAATGGAATTGTAAATAAGAAATTGAATTAAGGTAATTGAATCCATTAGTTTGAGAAATGTAATTGTCTTGAATGAAACTGTATGCTGATTACAAAACTTGTAATTAGCCAATATCATATTCATGATGATACATCTTTATCATTTGTTGAAGATGAGACTTGTATATGTTGATTTTGAAGAACATTTAAGGTCATATAAACGACCATTTTTTCTTCCATTTTTGAAAAATATCCTTCCCCAATAGGTGCAATTTCAGGGAAGGGGACTCTATCTATCGCTTCATCCCATTCAATAATTTTGCTGGAGAGTAGTTCACAGAAAGGTAACTCGTTATAAAATTGGGAACTTACTTGATGGAATTGGGAAGGATTGCTTGTAAGTATTTCATCTTTTTTGGTAAAGTCCGATGTTAAAGGTTCCGATACGTTGAAATCAAATTCGTGACCAGTATTTATTTCAGACATAACTGGTTTTGACAAGTAGTCCTTAATTTCTGCCGTACATTGTAACGGAACGTCGACGGTTAAAGAGTGCAAAGCAGAAGAAATCGTTGTTGAAGTGGGTGGTTTAATCCTGCTGTTTGGGCGTACATATTGAATATTTTTGCGTATAAACCCTGTAATAAATAATTTGTTTGTTGGGAGCAACAGTTGGCACTGAGTTAATACGACTTTTTGTTTAATATCTTTTATTTCTAGAACAGGTTCTGGAAAAGTAATAATGGCATCCAAACTAATCTGTAAAGTAAGATGAGCTAAAACTACTGGCACCTTAACAACCATTTCTCCCATAGGGATATAGGGATGGTGTAGCTGAACTTGTATACATTCACATTGTATAGCTGAACAGTTACTTTCATTATTTTTATATGAATCAGACATTCGAGAACCTCCTAGAGTCTAGATAATCCATCCTATGCAGTATAAATGACTATGTTCGAATGTTTTCAATAAACCTATAATTGAACATTCTTAAAAATGCAGTAGAAGCAATGCCGAATGGAGGAATCATTAGAATTCAGATTCTTTGGCATAGTCCAGACTCTATTGTGTTTAGATTTGTTGTATAAGGAAAGATTGTCACTTTTTTGTTAATTTTATATTTTTGGACAAGCATCTATACAACTCCCTTTCTTTTTCATATTTTATTTTGTAACCAATTTATTTAAGGGGAAATCTTAATGTTCGGTAATCCAAAACCTAACCAGAAACAGGCTTGTTCTGTTCAAAAATCTGAAACTCTATCAGAATGTTCTAACGTAAGCGTCAAATATTCCCCGCCTACAATTTGTAAATAA
>NZ_JBALMU010000145.1:661-22223 GCF_036962285.1 Bacillus sp. JJ634 | reverse complement strand
AGTAAACTCATTAACTTCTCTTACCCTAATCATCCTGTTATCTATATCAAATCCGTATTCATAAGTAAATTTCCCAAAATCAGGTTTTCTTTTCAAAAGTCTTCCTCTTTTAGCATTACCAACGATTAAATCCAGAATTGGGCTTGGACAATAATATCCTCTGTGAATTGTTTCTCCACCTTTTAAATATTCAAACTTGGTAATTGCCTGTTCTGTTGAAGTCCGTAATTGAGAAAGTTTATCCTCATACTCATTTCTAGTAGCAATTAGTTCTAAAATAATCTTGTTGAAATCACTTAATTTATCTTTATCGAAATGAATATTTGATTTTTTTATTTCTTCCTCTGCTAACTGTTGCAATTCGGCAAGCATACGTTCAAAATCATCCATTAAATCATCCTTATCCTTTTATTACATTTTTTTGATTGTCTTAGTATAACTTCTACACTCACTGCTTGTTAAACTATCCTGCCATTTAGCACAATAAGGCTAATTACACTAACTTGCCCATTAGTAAATCCATCTTGGAGTGTGCTTTTTTTATTTGTCAGGTATAAATACGATTCTATAATCTGAGCCTAATTCTTCTTTCACTTTTCCAGTAAGATTTTGCCCGATTGCATTATGTTCATTAATGGGGATTTTCTTATATTGTTTAGTCCATTGATATAATTCATCTTTCAGATTATCTGTCAACGGAAATTCATCAATATCGAGATTCCAGCCACATATATTGCACCAAATTGGGTCAGCCGCAAAATCTGCTTCTAGTTTAAATGAATTGGTAAATTCGCAATTACAAACATCTTTTAACATCAAAAGTCATCTCCCGAAAATAAAATATTCTACCCACCAGTTATGTAACTAACCTGCCCCGTTACTTCAATAAGAAAAGGCGGTTCTGCGCTATTGAAGCATCGCACCTGTTAGCTTAAGTACATTTATTCACAAACTTTGCCCTTTATTTGATTGTTAACTGCAATGCTCTATTTTAAAACTGTCTCGGCTGGGGTAAATGCTTCCCATTGATTATATTTCGTTTTTATTGATGAAATAAACCAATACTCTCTAAATGGTTCTAAATTCTTTTCCACGATTATAATCTTCTGCCCACCACCAAAATCACCATATGATGCCCATAAATCGTATTTAACGGTATACCGCATTTTGGATTTGCTAAGCTTTTCTACTTTGATAAAACGAAAGTTACTAACCGAAGGGCTTGATTGACCTGTCACCCAGCGAGTTTCCTCAAATTTTCTCCTTGATTGTTTTTGAAGCGAAGGAGACAACATCGCATATTGAACAGCACCACTTCGATTATTTACGCCTAATATCCACAATTCAACGGCTTGTTTTGGTTCGCCTACCATCAAACCATTCATAAAAGACATTAACTGGATTTCTAAAGGATTGAGTTGTCGGACTTCAGGAATTTTTTCCTCAAAAGAAAGAGGAGTATCGTTCGTTTTTGCATTTACTGTTCCATAATACAATCCACAAATTAGTATACTAAATAAAACCAATAGAAGAGGTTTACTTTTATCCAATTTCATCACCCTAAATTATATTTAGGTTTAGATTATCCTGTTCAGTTACAATCATTCCTTGTTCAACTAACCTGCCCGTTACTTGAATAAGACTTAATAACTTTCATAACAACTTACTTGTAAGGGAATACCCAATTCACCAATTAACTTAATAGATTTTGGTTCCAATACAAAATTGCACTGTCCTTCATAAAACACAGCAATTACTAAATCAATATCCTTAGCTCCATAACTACGAAAAACATCTATATGTTTTTGCAGAGTTTTTGCTATCCAAAGTAGCCCGTAATCTTCCGAATTTTTATATTCATCTTGTGGGCATAATTCACCATTACCATAAGAAGAAGTCTCTCCTTTATATCTTCCTTTGGATAATATATCTCCTGGTTCAATTTTGTTTTCAAGGGTAATTCCAGTTGATTTTTCAATCTTCATTGGGGAAAAACTTTCACCGTATAAATGGCATCGAATATCTATTTCTTTTATCATCATTAGCCCACTTTCATACATACTTTTACAATTAACTTCTCCAACATAATAGAAATTTCTTCTTCAACAAACCTGCCCTTTACTTGAATAAGAAAATCAACACCGTTCTTTAACAGAGCCTATATAATAGGAAGAGATTTTTTCTGTTGATTCAATTAGAAGAAGGATTACACAATGAAATCTTTTAAATTTTTCGTTTGCCACTCTAAATCTTTTAATCGTTGTAACACATCTGCCATCGAAGAGCTTTGCGTTTTGATTTCATCTATTTTTTCAAAAAAACAAAAGAAAAAAACCATTTTTTTGCTAACATGTACAAGAAAAGCCTTCAAAATCAACTCTGAGGCTTCCTTTTGTATTTAAGTATCTATTTTTTCATCCCGAATGGTTTTGTATGAATGCAGTAATAAAAGTGGCTTAAATCGGCAATTTTTCATCTGTTTTTTCATTTATCTTCTTTTCATTTTATTTATCTTAATAGAGCGCCTGAAACGGCAAATTTGATTCTCTTTCTTTTTCGTACAGGTACACAAAGGTCTGATACAGAACATCGTATGTGAAGCTTCGAACTTTTTTATCTCTAACATGTCGACTCGTTTCAATTTTTATGACATTGGTCAGTTCCCAAAGTTTAGGTATATCATTCGATGAATAGTGTTTTCCTGGTTGAACAATCCCTTTATACCATTCACCTTTGTATCGAAAGGCAACTGAAATTTTATCTACATCTGGCATCTCTTTTACTACTAAATTGTGAACGGTTTCCTCTTTGGGAATGGATACATTCTTTAAAATGCACCCAACAGAAATGCCAAGTCCTCTTAGCGCCATGCGGTCTTCTTTTGTCACTTGAATTTTTCCTGCTTGCAAACGAAGCTCCTCTTTTTCTTCTTTTAACTGTTGGATTTCTTGTTTTAATTCTTGGTTGTTAGTGAACAAAGCATCTGCGGTGTAGATAATACGATGATATTCTTCTTCTGTTAGGTTGTTGAACTCTGTTATGCCCTCTAAATTCTTTCCATCGACTGTAGGAACAGCAGCTTCTTTTGATTGGCTGCTTTTCAGGCTCTCTAGTTCTTGTTGCAACATTCCCATGTCTTGTTGAAGTGCATCATACTTCGTTTGAAGAGCATCATGATTTGCTTGAAGAACACGATGGATTGATTGAAGTTCTTTCAGTTCTTCTTCTACTTGTTCTTTTGTTTTTAATCGTTCTTCTATGTAGGCTTGGACATCAGTGATTTTAAATCGATAGCCAAGTCGTTTAGGTGCATTTCGGTCTACAGGAACAAGTATGTCGTCTTTCATCAGGCGATAAACTTTATGAGCGTTCCACGCTTCTTTATTTCCCAATGCTTGTTTCAACATCTCTGCCACTTCTTCGGCTGATTTATATGCTTTTCTTTTTTCGTATTCAGCGAGGATATCTTCTACATCATCCTCCAAGTGTAGCACCCGTTTAATCGTTTCATCTTGTGCTCCTTCGGCACGAAGGTCTAAAATATCCTTCACTTTTTTCAAGTCCTTTTTCATATAAAATACTCCTTTATCTAAAACACCATTTCATTCATTTATTCATTTTGTGTACTACTATCGTATAACGTTTTTCTTGTAAAGGAAAGGGATAGATAAATAAAAATTCCGTTAACTGAAATAGCACTTCATTTATTCATTATATGTAAGTTCATTTCATTCAAATAAAAACCTCTTGATTCCCCTTTATTTTCAGTGGGTATCT
Source organism: Bacillus sp. JJ634 (assembly GCF_036962285.1). Taxonomy (NCBI): domain Bacteria; kingdom Bacillati; phylum Bacillota; class Bacilli; order Caryophanales; family Bacillaceae; genus Bacillus; species Bacillus sp. JJ634. Next base: position 18,446 of record NZ_JBALMU010000145.1, on the reverse strand, counting down.
GCCTATCCAAAAGATTGACCACACCGCCATATGTGCTTGTTATCCCCGTGACATTCGCAAAAAGTGAGCAGTGCTTATATGATATCTTCTACATTTGAACAGTGCCAATAAATGAAATTGGGTATAAGTAAAATAAAAAAATTATTTCATTTTATCTATTAGTTAACGGTATTCTGTATCTATTTTAAAAAAAATATAATTTAAATTAAATAAAGTGCATATTAATTAAAAAAATGTTGCGAAAGTAGTGAAACTTAAATAAAAAAAGCCCACTATTGGACTTTCCTCTACTTCTTTTCATTGATTCTTGCTCTGTTGTTCGTGAAATGCTCCTTTTTTCATTCCGTTTTCTTTGCACCAAATGGATTCATTTTATCTCCCCCTTTTAATAAGTCATATCATCTAATTTTTCTGAAACATTTTGAATAGAATCCATCGCATACCGTCTTGTCACTTCAATGGATTGATGCCCCATGATAGCAGCAACCGTTACTATATCCAATTTTTTCTCGACCACAAGATTTCTTGCGAATGTATGACGGAAAGTATGGGCATGCAATTCGATTTGTTCTTCTACAGGCAGTAAGGCGTTGTATAACTTCCCGACTTTTTCGACCACACGCTGTAACGAACGCTTATTCATTCTTTTACGGTAGTTGGATAAAAATAAAGCAGGATTATCATCATCTCTTGTTTCCAAATACCTTTTCACATGAAGTTTCGCTTCGTTTGGGAATGGTACTTTTCTCGGTTTATCGCCTTTACCGACTACATTAATCGTCCCGCCTCTTTTGAAATCAAGGTCTTTTCTATTCAAATTTTCACATTCTTCGATGCGAATCCCTGTATAAGCTAACAGATAGATAATAGCGGACGCTCGTACATCGTTCATCTGTTCTACTTTTCGTAAGATACCTAAAAGGTCTTTACGCTCTAAGGATTTTGGTGACAAATCCTGTACACCTGGCGGTTTTGTTTTTCGAATCCCTTCACACACACCATTAAAACCTAAAGCCATAGAAAATTGTTTAATCGCATTGAAATGACGGTTAATGGTAGACGCAGCTCTTCCTTGTTCTTTTAAATGATTCATGTAATTTTGCACATCGACTCTTGTTAATTGATGCAAAGAACCGCCTGTTTCATGTAAAAAATTTTCAAATTGTTTTATATCGCGAAGATACCCTTGGATAGTTTTCTCTGATGCAGGATTTTCCTTTTCTTTTAAAAAAGATTCAAATTTTTGGTAAGGGCTAAAATGCACTTGAAATAATTGTGCGTCACTTTTTTTCTCCATTCAGAAAAACCCCTTTCTTGATTTCATTAGGTTTATATTTTTGGATTTTAGCTCATTGTGTCGCAAAATTCTAGTTGTATGACACTTTTATATTTTAAATAAAAAAACAATAACTCCTTCGAAAAGAAGTCATTATTTTTTAGATGTGTGGAAATCTGAAAAAAATTATATCAATTGATACATAACACTATAAAACTCTCCTGCTTCTTCTACTGTAATCAAATCAAATATGGAATAGAATTGGTCCACTCCTTTTTCTAGCAACTCACCATCCAATTGAAGAGTGCGACCTACCCCCTCAAAATAAATCATGGTTTCTTGATTCGTAATATCCGTTCTATCTCTAATGGAATCTAAAGCCGTACCGAACACTTCTCCTAATTGTTTCGCTGTAAATCCGAGCTGAAAATAAGACATTAAAATATAGCCGATACTCTGTTTCTTTGTTTGGTAACTCATTTTCTCATCCCTTTCATTTTTAAAATGATTCTTCATAGACCTTGATTTTTTGATATCCGCAATAGCAGCATTTATAAACATGGATACATAAAGAAGAATGCGGCCATCCCTCATTCAACACTTCCTCGATTTCGGAATGCACATCTAAAACTGATATCAGCTCTTCTTTCTTGATTTCCTTTTTATTTGCCACCCACTCGCCTATAGACGGGTCAACTTTACATCCTCCGCATCTTGAAGCTAATTCTTCACGGTGGGTAAAGCCTGTCGCATCTAACCTCATACTTCTGACCAATTGAGTTAGTTTTCTATCGACTTCTGTTCCAAATGAATGTTCCCACTTTTCCACTTTAAAAATAAATCGATGTTTCAAATAACCACCTCCTGCTCTTCTATCTTTTATTTCTGGAGGTACGCTATCTTCCCTCCTTATATAATAGAAGAAACAGGGGTTGTTTAAGCGTTTTACATGATAAGTGATTAAACCTAAAAGAGAAGTAGAACGCTTCTGTGACCGTCCTGTGAGCCTTAAAAAGGCTGTTCGTCTTCCAACCAATCGTAAAAAGAAGACCCGTTCTCCTCAGCGATTTTCTTCATCTCTTCAGCAGGATTTATGATTCCTCGTTTGATAAGACTTCTGTGTAAAGTTCCTTCTAAACAGGTTCGTAAGTACCCTCCAAAGTTTTTCACGCCCTGTTTCTCTCTAGCTTCTTTAACGACTCGCAGACACACTTCTTTACTAAGACCTTTTTGGCGGTATTCATTTGTTAATTTAAAAATGGTTTCTTCTTCAGAAAAATGTGTAGATGATTCATGAAAAGAATTGTTACCAAAAGAATGCTTGTTAACAAGATTATTCTTCTTATTCAGGTTATTTTTACTAAAGTTATTGTTATTCGGGGTCAGAAGTTGTTCTTCTAGAAGGTCAACTTCTGTCTTTCTTGAAGAACAACTTTTGTTCTTCTTAGTATTATCAATGGTTTGAGCGACCTTTTCGTTTTCTTCCATTTCCATATCGACACTTTTGTTGATAACATAAATATCACTTTCATCATACTCACATTTCAAGATATAGAGGCGATTGGACTTTCCTTGCCCTTCACGGTCTTGTATGAGCAATCCAAAATCCTCTAATTCCTTTTTCATGCTGCGGAAAGTGGTAGGAGACCATCCAAATAATTCGGCAGCTCCTTCCTGAGACATACGGACATAATAACGACCTTCTTCATTTTTCCAACCATTTTGTATACTTAATTTCATTCTATCTAATAAAACCATATATAATTTTAGGGCATTCGGCTTCATTTTTTTGTAGGTTTCTCCTAAAACAAGCACCTTTGGCACTTGGAAAAACACCAAACTATCCATATCATCATCTGTAAAAAATTTCCCCATTTTCCATTCCTCCAACAGTTTTTTTCTTGAATCTCTGTTGGAATACCTGTTATAATAAAAGTCCAAGGGTACTGTTACAGGTACTCCCAAGGACGAGAATGGTCGAAGATTCTCGTCCTTTTTTTGTTCATTAATGATTCATTCGCATCTGTTCTCTTTAGAATTCTCTTTTTGGTGAAACAGGGAATAATGCTTGGATGTTTCCGTTAAAACTCATGGATTGTATTTTCCAACCCTCGCTCGGCACATCCCGCCATTCTATCCAGTCGATGTTGTTTTGCCCCAAGCTGTTATCCATTCGGACATAAACTGTAATGGTTTGATGGGTCTTATCCTGTTGAAGGTCTAGTATCTCGAAGTTTTCTATCCCTCCTTCGTCTTGCAATCCCTCTATAGTAGTGAAAGTGTGTGTTAATTTTCTGTACCCGTACATCCCGAATAACTTGGATTTCTCGGTCGGGAAGGTGTTTTGTAGAAACTCTCTGCTGAAATATTGATAGGTGATATCCGTCCATACCTTTTCGGTCATGGGTACACCTGTTTTAAAGGCAGAGAAAAAAGAGTAGGTCATATTCTTTATTTCTTCTGTTTCCTGAGCGTTGATTTCATCTTGGTTGATTTGACTATAAGCTTCCTGATTTTCGTCCCTATTGACCTGCAAAGACAGCACATACGCTGTAATGGCTGTGATGATAACAAGAAAACCAAGGACAATTATTCCTTGGCTTCTTTGTTTAAATACATGCATACTCTTTCCTCCTTTATCGTTTCATGATTAAACGCATCATCGCCATGCGGCCCGCAGACCCAGCTGCGTTTACCATCGTTTTTCCACTGCCTGTAGAATATAAAAATTTCCGTAACCATCCAGGGCTGAGTATTAATACAATCATTAAACCAAGAGCGAGATAGTAGTCCTCAATGTCTTTTCCATCCCCGACAAGACTAACGATGAAATATAAAATCATCAGTTGAAATGGCTGTTGAAATACAAGGGCACACGCTTCTCTCCAAAACGCAGGGAAGATGTTCATTTCTTCGTTCACGATGCTTGAAGAGGCTACCGGGGCTAACACCCACAGCACCATGAGGTTTCCAAATCGTATGATATATTGGAACATCATGATAAGAATCGTAATGGTTAAAACAAAAACAGTTATCACCAAGGCGGGTGAAACATCGTTCGATACATCCATTAATTTTTTTAAGGTGTCGACGTTGATGTTTTTACTTAAAAAAATGCCACTTATCGCATTGGCTATGGCTAATAAAACACTTAAGAGCATCCAAGGAGCTGTGTAAGCAAACATCACGGATAGTACACCTTTAGAAAGAATTTCGCTATTAGAACGATTCGAATATCCTCCCATTCTTTTTGTGAGTTCTTTCATGAGAGCGAAAATCATAAATAGGGTGGAAAGACTCACGGCTGACACCATAATCCACTGCTGTGTTTCTCCTATAACGCCTTCCTGCTGTTTGCTAAAACTTGTAGGACTCAACATAAAGGTGTCCAACCATTTCCAACTTCCTTGCAAAAATCCTTCCATCAGTTCAATGAGGTACTCATTTATCCATTCTGATAGCATCAGTAACCCTCCATTTTAGTTATTTATAAGTATAATTGATTAAATTAAATATCAAAAACATTCATCAATTGCTCCGTTTTAGATGGTTCCTTCGATGGTTCCTGTGGTAGTTCTCCATTTAATTCTTCTGCAATTTTGTCTATCGGATTTTCTTTTGGTTTTTCTCTCCCATTTGGCACTTCGAACACTTCATACTCTCCCGATTCTTTTGACCTGTAATCCTGTAATTTGACTCTCTCTTCCATGAGGGAAGCCAAAGGTTTTAATTTCGTATAATACGATTTATCCAACATCATTGGGTGTTTAGTCCTCATAAACGCAATCAGTTTATCATCAGGAAGGCGATTAATTTCTTCGCTCGTCATTAACGGACGGGAAACATAATTCCTTGATTCCCCTAAGGATTCCCCACGGTCATTTTTGCTTTGAGATTCCCCTTGTATCCGTATGGTCGTCATCCCTAATTTTTCGGAGAAGTGCTTTTGTGAATCCTTATCATTCGTTCCCATAAACAAATGGCAATCTGCGTTATCCATAATTTCAAATGCCTTTTCACGCCCGTATCGATTTTTTAATTGCTCTACCGATTGCAGGACGGCTGTGACATAAATACCGTAACTTCGTGTGGTACTGAGTCGCTCTTCGAACATGGGAATTTGACCAATATTCGAAAACTCATCGAGAAGCATGCGCACGGGTTGCGGAAGTCTGCCGTGATTTTCTTCAGCTAGTCGGTAAAGCTGCTCAAATAGTTGGTTAAAAAACGTTGAAACTAAGGGGCGCACTGCCTTTTTTCCAACAGGCATTTTTAAATAAATTATCTTTTTTTCTCTCCCTAAATCTTGCAGGTGAAAATCAGACTCATAGGTTAGGTGTCTGATTTGGTCGTACTTCCACAAATCAATAGCGGTCGCTGCTCCTCCGATAATCTGACTCCTCATTTTTTCCTCTTTATTTCCGATACACCCATTATACGAGCGCTTCACGATATGACTATCCTCTACGTCTTGAAATAAACCATGAAGTGTCTCAGGACTTGCTACCAAAAGATTGTACACACTACCCATATGCTGCTGTGGTTTCGGTAAAAAGTATTTGGCATACAAAGCGAGTGTGGCAATTGCTCCAGCTTCACTATTGACCCAAAAATTGTCCCCATTTGAAGGCATTCCACTTGAATTTATCACTAATGTATTGCCAAGTTCTGCTGCATCCAAGTCTGTTTCGATATAATCAAGTGGATTGTATTTATCCGAATTCAACGAGTCTCGTATATCAAAATTAATGAGATGGACTTTATAGCCTTGCTTTCGTTTGGCTTCTGATGTTGTTTCATACAACTCAGCTTTCGGGTCGGTGACGATAATCGAATCATGTTCTGTGTTTAAAATGTTCGGAATAATATGTGCTTTACTTTTTTGCGTTCCACTAGCCCCGAAAATAAGGATATTTCGGTTTTTGTGACTTTGTTCGGAGTGAATCACAGGTTTTCCATTTATCATTCCTAAAATCGTTCCCGAAGCATCCAAACTTAAGGAGAAATCTTTTTTATCGCGTTTAAGGTCTTTTAATGTTAAAAAAGAAGCCGTTCCGAATGCTCCGTATTGGTCGGCTTTCTCGACTCGGTGTTTGCGGGTATGCCATAAATCTTTTGCGACTAAACCAAGAAAAAGTGTGGCAGCTCCTAGTTGAATAGAGGTAAAATGAGGCTGATTCATAGAGGTTACAATCATATTGGAAGGATTCAATAGCCAATCATTTATAAAGGTATGACTGACATTCCCTATTCTTTCAGGGTCAGGGATGGCTTTGATGTATGTTGGGACATATTCTCGTGCCGACAGGATTCCGTAATCCATGGCAGATACGAGCAAGCCATTTAAAACGCTGGGTTTGATAAGTCTTTTCTTATCGAACATGTCATCATCTCCTGTAATCGAAATTATTTTCTCGCTCGCGTTCGCCTTGTTGTCTTGCTTCTTCAATCCGCCTTTTTAGACTTTCAAGCAAGGGTTTCCCGACATTCGTTGATTTGAATACACCCCTTTCTTTTAAACGCTCACATTCTTTATGCGGGGGTTCTAATTCAAAACCGCGAATCTCATTTTTCACTTCTTCAAACATTCTCCGAAATACTTCTCGGTCTGCTCTATCGATTCGTAAACGAAACGGAACACCGTCACGGTCATGGTACACAGCTTTTATCATCACATGAGCATGCGGATTATTGTCATTTAAATGCTCCGCAGCCACCCAATCGAGTCGTTGTCCTGTCTTCATTTCATACCGATTCATGACTTCTCGAATGAAGGTTTTATAATCGTTAGGCTGAAACCCACTTCGTTCCCATTCATCACGGCTCATGCTAAACATTAATTCGTGAGCTACCGCAACAGCAGGATGGGAGGTTTTTTTATCATCCAACGAGTGTAGAAACTCTTTTAAATCGGCATGGTCGTTGTCTTTGCTGAAAATGCCAACCTTTTCTTCTTTTCCTTGCCTTTCACGATGGCAAATATACTTAACCTTACTCTTTGCATCGCTTAGTTTCTTAAAATATTCATGCTGAACATATGCCCCCATCCCCTACATTGAACCTGATTGCTTCCGATTCTGAATGCGGTTTTGAACATTCTCCTGAGTAACCATTTCTCTAGCATGTGTCCGCCATTCTCCTATCATTTTTAAAGCAAGTGCTTCGCTGCCGTATTTACTTTGAAGCGTGGTGTCCACTTCATTTAACAATTCGTTTTGGATGTGAAGGTGTATCGCTGCCTCGAAGACTCCGATTAATTTTTTATATATAATCGGAAGTCCGATTAAATTCGATTTCGTATCAACATGATTGTTATGAATCATGGCGGCCAATCGATTCGTATGCTTATTCAAAACATTTTCAACGAGTGCTTCGATGCGGGGAGCGTAGATTTCATCCACAAACATTTCTTCATCCTTTACGATAAAATGTTCGAGTATTTTCTCCAGTTGCTCGGAGTACTTTATATTTTTTTTCTTGCAGATGTCCTCAAATTTTTTGACCACACCACTGTCTAAATTATAGGTTTTTCTCTCTCTTACTCCCATTGCCATCCTCCTTTCTATTAGTCATTTGAAAGTATAACTGATTAAAGTTGATAAAAAAATAAAAAACCTTCGTTTTGCCCCCAGTCATAACGATAAAAGGCTATATATCAAGTATAAATGATTATGTTATGAAAAGTCAAGATAAATGGTAATAACTGACAGACCTTGCGTAGCAAGGCTTTATCGTGCGTTTACGCAACGATGTATCTCTGCCACCCTACCCAATTTCATTGGGAAGGGGGAAATGGACGAAGTTTTGACCTCTTTTTTTCTCTTCTTCTCTTTATTTTTCCTGATTCCAAAGTCTTAAAAAACGTGTGCCCACGCTCGTTTTAGGGTATAGTTGATTATAGAAAGAGTAGGTGAAAAAGATGCCACGATTGAATCGCGGGAAAACACAAAGAGTCTCCATTAAATTATCAAACGCAGCCAAAAACCGAATAGAGACCACAGCAGACACTTTAAGTGTTTCTCAGGCGAGTTTGATTATGTATGCCCTTTCAGAAGTATTTCAAGAAGGAATTACTCAAGAGAAACTGCTTACTATACAAAATAAAATCATTTTAGAACCCAAACATTTTGCGGTTAGTATGCCGAAACATTTAACTGATAAAATCGAACAATACATCCGTGATTTTCGCATGAAAAAAGGCGAGTTTGTCGGTCTTTTGGTATCTCAATATTACGAAAACCTTCCGCAAGAACATGCAGGAGAAACAGAGGGAGAACCCAAAACGCTTACACTCCCCTTGCACAAACAATTAAAAGAAATCGTTTATCAATATGCTGAAAAAAACTACTTAAATGTAGGATTTCTCATCGCACAATCTATTGAGCATGGACGATACAAAGGTGTTCCAGCTCTATCAAAAGACGATAAAGAAATCATTACCTATAACATTCCACTACATATCTATAAACATGCAGTAGAACAAGCTGATTCTTTAAGTGTCCCTCTTCATTTCTATGTAGAATCCTGCGTGTATAATTCTTTTATGAGTCAAAACAAATTGTTCGAACTAGAAGAGAATGAAGATTAAAAGAGTGATGGTTTCTCCACACAAGGTTCGGGTCGTATTTTTCGGAGAAACCACCCGAAAAATCTCCACCCTTTCCCCCTTGCATTCCGAAATTTTGATTGCTGTCAAGGCGTTGCCACCCGATGGAACTCAGAGGAAAAAGGTTGTCATTCCATCGGTCGGTCCGAGCAGTATAGCAACCAAAACGTTATCACGCCGTTAAAAATATCCGCCAACCCTCCGAAATCTAGCGAAAAAAGGTTGGAAAAACATGAAAAACCTGTAGTGAAAAAGGGTACTTCCTATTAAAGCACCCTTTTTTAGGTTTCCATGTTTACATGTTTACATACTTGTAGACAAATACTCCCTTGATAGCAAAGGATTTCTTTCCTCTGTAATGACTTTTTTACTATTTTTCCCATTTTCATGTTTACATGTTGACATGGAAGAGTGAAACCATTTAAACTTACGATATAATCACTTATACTTTTTTATGACTAGGAGGTGAATGAATGGAAACAGCCAACTTGTCCGTTATCATCAGCAAGGAAATCTTCATTGAAATGAGTGTATTCGCTGTGAAAAGTGGGATGAAGAAAAAAGAAATCGTGGAACAGGCTATCCGAGAGTTTTTAGCACGCCAATAATAATCATTTATACTTTTAAACGATTAAAAAAGGAGATGGATAGACATGAAAAAAATCACTGAGCGTTTGAAAGGAAACAAATTATTCCGTAAAACGGTTCAAAGTGTTGTATTTGGTGCAACGGTGTTAACTCCAACCTTTGTACTCGCTGCTACATCGCCCGAAAAAAAATATAAAAATGTCATTGAAGGGATTTCCGAATTGCTTATCGGATTGTCCATTCCAGCAGCCATTTTAGCCTCGATTGTGTATGCGCTGATGTTCAAATTTGCCAGCTCTTCCCACAGAAAGGCAGAGATTATCGATAACATTAAAGGAACGGGAGGCATCCTCATCTTCGTTCTTACAGCAGGTCTCATTATGAACTGGATTGCTGGTTTGGTTCAATGAAGGAGGTGTCTCCGTGATTGAAAAAAAGGAGTTTTTAATTCCTAAGAACGTCGAAGAAGGCGTGACTTTATTCGGCAACATAAAAATAAAAGAGCTTATCAAAACACTCCTCCCTTCTTTTTTGCTCTCAGCAGGCGTGTTTTACACACCCCTGAATCCATTCGTGAAAATTGGTCTTATTAGTGGCTTGATTCTTGTCCCCTTGTATCTCATCTCAGATAGACCTGTACGAAAAAATATCCCTGTTTTATATCACCTCAAAACATGGATAAAATACGGATTGCGACAAAAAGATTTCATCTATCAAAAGGAGAGATATTATCATGCCGAAACCGTCCAAATGGATAAAAACAAAGGCACAAAAACAAAAACAAACCGCCCAACAGTCCATTCCGCTAAGAGCTATACACGGAAATCTATTGATTACAACGGACAACAGACTAATAAAACTTCTGAAAATCACCTCAAGAAATATGGAACTCATGAGTAATTTCGAGATGAACCGTGTATTCGAGCAGTATCAAGACTTCTTAACAGGGTTAGAATTTCCGATTCAGCAAACCATTACCTCACAGCCTGTCGATTTATCTTCTTATATTCATTTACAAAAAGACATACTCAGGAACACGAAAAACCCCAAGAAAAGACTTTTGTTGGAAACATACATCGAACATGCAGAGGGCTTTACAAAGAGCAACCAAATGATTCAACGCCAACGATACATCATTTATGGCGTTCCTATTCAAGATGGCACGGAAGAATCGTATATGGAATCCATCAAAGACCTAGAAGAAAAAACCTTGTATATCACCTCAGGTCTCCATGAATTAGAATTATCAGCTCATGAAGTCAGCAACAAAGAAATCATCAAGTATTTTCACACCATTTTCGATTATCATTCCGCCCAGCTGTTTCCGATTGAAAGCGAAATGATTCCACAAATCATTACAGGAGGGAAAAAGGATGTTTAAACTACCATCTCTTAAAAAGAAAAAAGAAAACCAAGAAGTGTGGTTGGATGCTAACCATGATTTTATGACTGTTCGGGATGCCATAGCCCCTGCTTTCATTCAAGAAAGTCCTGAATATATTGAATTAGGAGAAAACTTTGTTCGAACTCTTGTGGTAGTTGATTTCCCCGACCGACGGAAAGGTAATTGGTTAACCAAATTGTATCGACTGAAAGAGAATATTTCGATTAGCTATCACCTTTCCCCTACTTCACCTGAAAAAATGATTCAAAGCCTGAATCGTTCGATTATGGATTTACAAACCCGATTACAAGGAAAAAATAGTTTAACGCCACAGCGGGAAATCGAAACAAAACAGGAAATGGAAAGTTCAGTGGAACTGTTAACTAAAATTCAATCGGGAATTACCTCAAAGGTGCTTTCTGTTCACATGTACATCCATGTGCAAAGCGATTCCTTACAACAACTAGACCGCATTACCAACCGAATCCAAGCGATTTTAGCAAGGGCAGGACTTAAAGGATACGCACCCAAGTTTGAGATGTTAGAAGCGTTTTACAGCGTATTGCCGACCATGGATAACACATTGCCCCAATGGACTGCCAGAAACATGGACAGTGAAGCTCTCTCCAGTTTGTTCCCGTTCGATGAATCGGAAATTTTTCACCAAACGGGAATTATTAAAGGAAAAAATAAAACAACAGGTTCTTTAGTTGTAGTCGACCAATATGGATTACTAGACTCTCATTCCGAATTTGTGGTCGGGAAAACAGGAAAAGGGAAAACTGCGTATATGCTAAAGGATATGATGCGATATTGGATGCAAGGTGTTCATGTGTTTTCGATTGACCCCGAACGGCAATTCTCGAAAGCGATTCAACGATTGGGCGGCCAAGTCATCTATTTATCTATTATGAGTAATACGATTATTAATCCGATGGAAATTCGCTATCGTGCCGATAGAATCGATTTAAGCCGAGATGATGATGAAGAAGTGGACATCCACCTGTTATATCAAAAGGTTCAGAGACTGAAAATCTTTTTTAAATTAATCAAAAAAGATATGACACCTCTAGAAAATGCTTTGGTTGAACGCTATCTGCTGAAAACATACGAAGAAAACACCCCATCCATGAAACTAGACACCGATTTTAGTTCATTCACACCTACCGATTACCCCATCTTAGAAGATTTTTATCAAAAAATTAATTTAGATGAGCATCCAGAACTAAAAGAATTTAAAGAGATTCTGTGGATGTATGTTCACGGGTCAAATAGCAAATTGTTTAACGGACATACCAATGTTAATTTAAACAACGATATGATTTGTTTTGACCTGAAAAATCTCGAAGAAGAAGCCGATTCCCAACAAGCTGCCATGTATAATGTTCTAAGCTTCCTATGGGACGAAATCACCGAGCGTGAAGGCGTAACAAAAAGACTGTATGTCGATGAAGCTCACACCCTATCCGACCCTAACCAACCAAGAGCTCTTAAATTTTTGTATCAAATCTACAAACGGATACGGAAATATAAAGGCGGAGCATGTGTTGCGACACAGCAAATTTCGGACTATCTGAGTGCCATCGAAGGGAACAGAAACTACGGAGAAGCGATAATTGCCAACTCAACTTGCCAAATGATTTTAGGACTCTCTTCGCTCGATATAGACGATATCGAAAAAAATAAGGTGCTGTCACTTTCCGAGCAAGAGAAACACATCCTGCTCAAATCGAAACGTGGAGAAGGAATTTATGTAGTCGACACAGACAGAGCACACATCGATGTCGATATCACGCCGGATGAACTAAAAATCATCAACCCCGAACATTACCAACAGCTGTATGGAAAGGGCGTGGTGTAAAATGAACATCGGTCTTCCCTTGCTTTTAATGAAAAATTGGCGCTATGTGTTACTAGCGCTTTTTCTTTTACTCATGACTCCCCTTATTTTAATTGGCGGGATTTTTGGACAATATCAAATCGAATCTACGACCGATGATATCATGGGTGGAGGCGGAGGCGAAGCAAATGTCTCCCCTGAAGTGCTGCGATACAAGCCGTTGCTTGAAAAATACGCTGAAATGTACGGTGTCGAACAATATGTATCTCTGCTGCTTGCTAAGATGCAACAAGAAAGCGGTGGCAGGTTGCCCGACGTCATGCAATCGAGCGAAAGTATCGGTCTTCCACCGAACACCATCACTGACCCTGAATACTCCATTGAAGTCGGTGTCCGATATTTCGCAAAAGTGCTGAAAAATGCGGACGGAGATATCAAATTAACGCTGCAATCCTACAATTTTGGAGATGGATTTATCCCGTTTGCTGAGAGTCGCGGGGGGTATTCCAAAGAAGTTGCGGTCCAGTTTAGTAATATGATGGCGAATAAATTGGGCTGGAGGCGTTATGGCGACATCAATTATGTAGAAAATGTGATGCGGTATTACAAACCTGCTGAAAACCCCTCTGTTGTAGCTATGGGCATGGGTAGTAAAACCTACCAAAGTGTGATGAAAATCGCTTTACAATACCAAGGAAAACCATACGAATGGGGCGGAGAACATCCTTCCACCTCCTTTGATTGCAGTGGATTATGGTTTTGGAGTTTTCGACAAATTGGCATCAACATTCCACGAACCGCAGAGGAACAGTACAAATTCACTCAGAGAATTTCAAAAGAGCAGCTGAAACCAGGCGATTTCATCTTCTTTACGGGCACAGCTGACCATTCCTATGTGAGTCATGTAGGGCTGTATACAGGAGACGGGATGATGTATAATTCCAATTCCGATGGTGTCAATTACAGTCCGTTAAAAGGATATTGGCAAAGTCACATCTTAGGCTATGGGCGATTAAAAGAAATCAATTTATAATTTGCACGGTCTATAGGAAGAACACGAAAACATGGGAAGAGTCAACGGTACCGGACCGGGCCCGCAAGGGAATCGGGAGGATAGGGAGTTGACTCTTTTTGCTGTCCCAAACGCTGAAACCATGCAAATGGGTTGATGGTCTACTAACCCGTTTGCACGGCAAGCGCCGAGCGAGCCCCTGCCATGATTGGCGGGGGTTGGGGGTGGTTGATTATTTTTGATTTTTCTTATCATCCATCACGCTTCTTTTTTAAAAATTGAATTAATTTATTTGAATTGTTAATTCGATTTTTGCCTAAACAAAAAACTGTCGTATCTACAATAGTTGATTCAGGAAAACCTTTCTTGTCATATAATGCACCAACTGTTTCGTGTTGTATATCTAAACAGAATTCACAAGTTGCACAATCATAACTCCAACTGAAACCATACCGTCCTTTATACTTACTCCCAATAGGGCAAAAAGGTATTTTTCCGTCTTTAAATATCTTTCTTTCAGAGGCTAGATAAGCTAACTCTTTTAATCGCTCAGCTTTAATATTAAGCAGCCAATTTTTATTCGAAGTATTGTAAATAACTTCTTTTTCCAAATCCTCTAAAGAAAAATCTCTTTCAAAATGTTCTAGGTTTATTTCCAGAATAGAAATACCTTGTTTTCTCACTTTTTGTATCTTTTCTTCACCAGTTTTATGAGTAACAGTGATTTCTACCATAAGTGGCTTACCTTGTACATAAATTAAAACATCAGGAACTATTCCTTGATGATACATTTCTATTCTAACATCATCAAAATTTAGTTCTATTTCCTTTGACAATCTCCAACCCGATTGTCCTTCTAAAAAGACCTCTGGAAGAACAATTTTTTTATATTTCTCTAAAACTTCTTTTGCGGCCAAATGTAGACTTGTCTCCAACCCATATTCACAGTCTTTTCCTTTGTCATGAGCAAAGTGATGCGTAGTCTTTGGACCTTTTTTTGCGATTAGAGGGTGGTAACAAGAGGGACAAACGCAATTACACTTAAGACCACTTTCCACTTCTGAAATGTGGACTAGAGTATTATCCTTTTTTAATCCAAATGGTAGCTTAAAATGCAACCTGTCCCCCCTAATTTAATAGCATTCGATTGAATGTAGACAAAGGAATACTTTGAATTTGTAATTCTTCGGCTTTTTTTAGTAAAGTATAATCTCCATCATCTGCATAGATAATCGCATCCACCTTGTATCCGTTCGCCCCTTTATTCAAACCTGCCACTTCCATATGATTCACCAAAATATCTTCTACTTTGTTTTGAATCTTCGTTGGAAGCAATGCGATGTTCACAACTTTCCCTTTTAATTCAGGGATTTTAGTATAAACTTTGCCCGTTATCGTGTCTTCCGCAGATGCACTTTGGCGTACAACAGTAGCCGTTTCCAACTTCAAATCCTTCGAAACAGCATCAATAAACCATTCATCCGTTTGAACTTCTATCCCTAGTTCTCTCGCTTTATCCAATTTACTTCCTGGTTGTTCCCCACAAATTAAAAGGTCTGTTTTAGAGGACACACTTCCAGTCACGATTGCTCCGCATTTTGTAGCAATTTCTTTCATTAAAACCCTCGGAAAAGGACTTGCTCCTGTAAAAACAACTCGTTTACCTTCAAAAACGGTACTTTGTCCTTCCACACTGGCAGTAGCTTCTGCAAATTGCTTGAATTTTTTAGGTGAAACTTTATATAACGGTATCCATACAGTCGGATTGGCTTTTAAAAGTACTTCATAAAGCGCTCTAACATCATCTAAAGCAACATGAGTTAATGGACGCTGAATACCATAAAAAGATAATAAATAGCTCAATGAATAGGAAAATAAGTGAGGATTCGCATATTTAATAGCCCGTATCGAATCATAGCATTCATGCTCTTCATCTAACCATCCGTAATGAACCAAAAATTTTCTATCAAACGGAACATTATGAGCAACGATTGGATACGGATAAGTCTGGATGAATGTTCGAAATTGTTCTTTCTCCGATGCATTGCGGGATATTTCAGCATATCCATTGCCCATTCCTAAATGAATAGAAGCTTCATCGATTACTTCTGCAATATGTTCACTTGCAACGATTTTTCCGTCCTCTATTGCCAGTAAAGCCACTTCATAAATCCCTGAATCCACATCAAAATCACCTGTCTCTATATCTAGCAAAATCATCTTTTGCATATTGTTCCACCTCCTCCATTAAAAAGAATAATGAACTCCATAATTCTCTAATAAAAATTGTTCCAATTCTTCTTTATTATCGAATAGTTCTGAATATTTTGCTTGGTCCTCTTCTTCTGTGACAAAATAGAACTGATACTGTTCGCTGTATACGCCTTGCCTGATGATAAATGTACGAGAAACCTTTTTTCCTTCTTCGTTTTTGAAGCTGACTACATCTTTATGTACTTGTTTATATTGATATCTAGCTATCTCTTTTCCATCTTTCCGAACAATAATCAGTGCATCGTTTTTTATCTCATGGAACTTTAAATCTTCCACATTATCGTGCAGACCCTTCAAACAGAAATTTTGTATACCTCTCTCTAAATGGGACTGTAGCATGGCTTCTCGTGTGAATCCTGTTACATACACTTTATCCCCTTTTATATCTAAAATACCACTGTTTAATCCATTCACTGTCTGTTGCAACATAACATCATCACCTCTCCTTTTCTCTGTGTACTTTCTTTCGTCTATAAAGAGAATTTTCATTTTCTTATAGATAAATCCCCTATTCAAATAATACCAAACAACAACATCGAAAGAAGTGGTTTTTCCACAAAAAACCGTTTTTTCCTTGAATTTAAACAAACCTACTTCGTACTTCTTATTTCATATTTCACACTTCATACTTTATCCTGCACGATATAAAGCAAAAAGAACTGAAACAAAGATTTCAGTTCTTTCAAGCCTGTCGAGAAAACCCTATTATCAAAAAATGAAATGTATAAGGATGTATGAAGCAATGAAGTCGATATTCTTAAAAATGGAGAATATCGACTTTTCTTATTAAACTAAAGCACTCCGTTAGTTGAAGAAGTCTATTATGATTTTTTCACTTTCCTTTTGTTAAAATTATATAAATATGCAAAAAAACATTAGAAGAAATAAACCCCAAAATCGAGAAATAAGGAATTATTAAAAATGGGAAACCGCCAAAAACAAGTAAAACAGACACTAAAACACCTACAAAAACACCAGATAATGAAAATAAAATAAACTTTGATAAGTAAGTTGATGATTTAGATTTATCTATGAAGGTGGCAATTGGTATGCCAATTATCACATATATTATTGTTAGATAAATAAGTCCGTAAACTAAGTCATCATAGAAAGAGGATAAAGTATCTTGGTGCTGTATTGCTGGGAAAACATATTGATACCAAGAAAAAAGAAAACTAACAATAAAGGAAGATAATATAGCAGTCATAAATCTTTTTAGAAAAAGGGACAAGACTTCCTCTCCTTTCCATTTTTAAAGTTCTTAAAAATAATCGAATTATATTAATAAAATATACCATATTCATATATAGCCTTGTTCCACTAAACTGCTAGTTAGTAAAAAAAGCGTCTTCACTTATTGTAGAAACGCCCTCGTTAATTCAATAATTTTCAAGTTCAGTTTCTAAATCTTTTAGGATAACACCTATATTAACCACTGCTGTATCATCAGTTGGAAAAATAGATGGTTTTATGCCATCGTTTTTCATTCTAGTAAGCCATTTATTAATAAAATCATCCAAGTCAATCGGTTTGGCTTTGCATTCTGACCATTCATTTTTAGCACAGATTTCTGCAAACTCCTTTTTGGGGAAGAACGGAATGACTGTATTACCTTCCTCATCCTGTCCTGTCGCCCAACCATCATTGTACAAACCCCAAACCTCTTCAAAATCTACAACCTTTTTTATGAAATACCCATATCTAATATTTGGTGGTTGTTTCATTATTGCTTCCAATTCTTTTTTATTCATTAGCATTATTCCTTTTACAATTAATAAAGTATCTTTTCTGTTATTTTATCACTT
>NZ_JBALMU010000145.1:0-648 GCF_036962285.1 Bacillus sp. JJ634 | reverse complement strand
AATTGAGTTAATAAATATATCTAACAGTCTCATATTCCCCATACTTGATGACAGTTTCAAATACTTCTCCACCATTTTTATCTTTTAACAAAGCATCCATCTTATCATCTTTAATATTGTAATGTCTCTTATTTAGAAAGCCTGTACTTCGGATTGTTGGATGGTCTAAAATTGGTGTTAAGTCACCATTTAACACATTAGTATCAACAAATCTAAAGTCAATTNNAAAAATTCAAATTTTCAAGATTACCGCAAGAATTAAGGCATAGAACCCGAAGATTTTTCAGAGAGAATAATTCTTCATTTGGTACAAATTTTTTTGATTGATTAATATGTAAATGTTCTAGCGTATCGGCTAATCCAGACAAACCAAAATCATTTTGTAATTTAGTACAATAATGTAATTCTAAACGCTTTAATTTATTCATTTTTTCTATCCCACGGAATTCTTGTATATTGGACCAGTTTAATTCTAAATAGAGGAGATTTTCTGGAAAACCAACAAAGTTACCCAGCTTATTCTTTTTATGGTGCCAAAGAGTTAAATATTCAATGTTTTCAAGCTGCATTTCATTAAATTTATCTTCTTTTAAGTTTAAGTAAGCTTGAAGATTATCTGGTATTTGCTCAAACCAAATCCCCATATTC
>NZ_JBALMU010000144.1:0-8135 GCF_036962285.1 Bacillus sp. JJ634 | reverse complement strand
CGTCAAAGCTTATGCTTTGGCGCAGCCCTTTTTGGTTGGAATTAAAAATCTCGCCAATTCATCATGAGGGCAAAATGGTGGAATTTTATGGGTATTGTTATAATGAGTATATATATCGGGACGTAGAAAGGATGAACAGGATGAAGCACGTAGTAATTGGTTTGTTTCTTTACTTTCCAGATGATAAATCAGAGTATATCCCAGCCGCGATTTCTTGTGCAATCTTTTTGTTAGCTGCAATTTTTACAATGCGATTCATTATTCGTTATTCCAAAAAAGAAGAGCTGAAAACAAAGCAGCTTGAAGAGCGTATTGCACAGCAACAAAACACAGGAAAGAACGATACTTTTTCATAGGCTGTGTTCATGAATGTTGCCGATCATATGATTTTTGGCTCATTCATGTGAAACCGCGGTTTCACACATCTTTCTCCTAAACAGCGGAAGAAACTACCTTAGTTGAAAAAAGTATGGTTACAAATACTAAAAGGAGACTGACTCAGAAAGGGTGTTTTTTTAGTATGCAACCGAATCAACTCAACGAGTTCAAACACCAATTGGAGCAAATGAAGCAAGAAGCAGAACCGTTGTTGCGTCAAGAATTTGATTTATTAAGAAGTCATGGTCATGATGCGGTAGGAGAGCTGTCAAGTTATGATAATCATCCAGCAGATGATGCGACAGAGCTTTATGAGCGAGAGAAGGATATGGCGTTATATGAGCATGCAAGGCAGGAATTAGATGAAATTAATCATGCTTTAAAGGCGATAGACAGTGGTAGTTATGGAACATGCGAGGTTTGTGGAAAAGACATTCCGACAGACCGTTTACAAGCGATTCCGACCACGACGTTTTGCGTGGAACATAGTCCTTCACAGCAGACATCGCATAATCGGCCGATTGAGGAAGAAGTGTTAATGCCGCCTTTTGGGCAGTTTGATTTTGATAATCGTAAAGAATCTGTCGCCTACGATGCGGAGGATACATGGCAGGAAGTAGCTAGCTACGGAACATCGGAGAGCCCATCGGATTTTATTCGTCCGCCAGCTGATTATGAAGATACGTATGTGGAATCAGATGAAAATATTGGCTATGTAGAAGACTATGAGAACTTCGCTGCGGTTGATATAACAGGAAAAAATATTATGATTTATCCAAATACGCAGCACGAGCAATTAGAGGAAGAGTTGGACGAAGCTGGAATGATGACACCATTTGGAGATTTGCCGCGATATGAGAAAGATCCATATGTAGAGTAACAGGAAGTAATTCACAAAAAGGACTCCTTATGTTGATAGGAGTCCTTTTTGTGGTTTTGTACAGGTTGATGAACAATTATATGACCAATTATTAGATGAGTTTCCGAATTGGCTGAAAGAAGCACAAGAGAAACATATTTTAAGTTAAGGTTTTACACAGCATACGTTAAAAAAACCTAGATAATCTGCCTTTTTCTAAAAATAGAGAAGCAGGTTATTTAGGTTTTTTAACGGTCTTTAATTATTGGTCAATGCCAGCTTTAACCGATTTAATCCGTCTAATAAAACGGAGCGCGGGCATCCGACATTCATACGTACGAATCCCTCGCCGCCAGGTCCATATTTTTTTCCTGGTTCGAGAGCGAGTTTTCCTTTTTGGAGAAGAGCATCTTGAATTTGTTGATCAGTTAATCCTAAAACTCGACAATCAATCCAAAGTAGATAAGAGGCCTCAGGATGCATGCAAGAAAGCGTTGGAATTTCATTTGCGATGAATAATTCGGCTATTTCTATATTCGCTTCTATGTAGACTAGCAACTCATCTAACCATTGTCCACCTTTGCAGTAAGCGGCATCCATTGCTGTTAAGGCGAAGGTGTTCAAACCATGAAATCCTTGCGCTTCCTGTACACGCTTAAATGCTAACTGTAACTTTTTATTGTTTGTAATCATGTAAGAAGCTTGCAGGCCAGCTAAATTAAACGTTTTGCTTGGCGCCATAAATGTAATGGTGTTGTCTGCAACGGTAGGATTTAGTGAAGCGGTAGGCACATGCTGGTAGGATGAATGAGTCAGATCAGCATGGATTTCGTCGCTCACAATTGTCACATTATATTGAAGGCAAAGTTCACTCATTTTTTGTAGTTCAGCTTTTGTCCAAACGCGGCCTCCTGGATTATGTGGACTACATAATAGAAAAAGCTTTACATTGTTTTTTATTTTTTCTTCGAAGTCTGTAAAATCAATCGTATAGCGGTTATCTACTAGCTGTAGTTCATTTAGGACAACTTCTCGTCCATTTCGTTTAACCATATCAAAAAAGGGCATGTAAACCGGTGATTGAATGAGAATGCGTTCGTTCGGTTTAGTCAATGCCTGAATCGCTGTACCAATGGAGCTTACAACACCTGGACTGAACGTGATTTGATCTTGGATAATCCCCCAGCTATGTCTTGTTTGCAGCCAATCAGTAATATGGCTGTATACGGAGGGAGGCGCAATTGTATAGCCAAACACAGGGTGCTTGATTCTCTCGATTAATGCTTCTTGAACGAATGGAGGTGCAGGAAAATCCATGTCCGCTACCCACATTGGAAGTAAGTCCTCTACGCCATATATGGTTTGCAGAGCATCCCATTTTAAGGATGAAGTATTTTTTCTGTTTAATGATTCATCAAAAATAGAGGAGTTCAAAACATCCACCGCCTTTAATTTTTTAAAAGAGCCTGATTTCTAAATATCAAGGATAGGCTACATCCTATTATTAATCAAAACGTAATATCGTCATGTAACAAAGCTAAAAATAAAATTGTATGGTACTATGTTAGCAAAGAAAATGGAGCAGGTGATAATAAAATGGATAGACAACAAATGACTTTGTCCCTTGTCCGTGTTCTGCAGGAATGGGACCCGTTTGAAGTAGGTAGTGAAAACTATG
The DNA here is from genome assembly GCF_036962285.1 of Bacillus sp. JJ634. Lineage (NCBI taxonomy): Bacteria > Bacillati > Bacillota > Bacilli > Caryophanales > Bacillaceae > Bacillus > Bacillus sp. JJ634. The sequence goes on along the minus strand of NZ_JBALMU010000144.1, from coordinate 5,220 downwards.
AACCAGAAATAGCAGATGCTGTTCTTGCTGTTTCAGATATTGAAGATGTTCAAAGTTTAGCCAGAAGGTTAAAAGAAATTTATGAATTTTCATTTGATGAACCTCTTGATTTTCAAGCGTGCTTAGCTGTTGCTGAGAAGCTGATTATGATCCGAACTAATACAAGCTGTACTTTATAGAAAAAGGCTGATTCTGACGGTAGAATCAGCTTTTTTCTATAAAGAAGTTTTTAATATACGAGGACACTTCTGTTGGTTTTTCTTCTGGTAAGAGATGGCCTGTATCATCTAGGATGATAAGGTTAGCATTGGGTAAATCTGAGGCTAGCCGTTTTCCAATCTTAAGTGGAACTACTTTATCCTCACGTCCCCAGATGAGCAAGCATGGTGTATGGACTTTTTGTAAATCTTCCTTTAATAAATCTACCCTCTTATCGCGTACCATTCGGCCTAAGGCACGAAAAATTTGTCTCCCCTCTGTAAATGGTTGCAGATACCCTTGTCGCATCGTATCATCAATAAGTTCTTGATTGTACACGACTTTTTTGAGATTTTTTTCAAGGCCGGATTTAGCAAGGTAATGCCGAACACCTAGTGAAAAAAACGGTAAGTAACTGAGCGCCTTCATTTTACGCGGAAAGCTAGGCAAGTAGCCAGAACTGCATAAAAGGACGATTCGCTGCACGAGGTCAGGGCGAATGCTTGCGAGCTGCAATGCAATTTGTCCCCCCATTGAATGACCAATGAGGCAAATAGATTGCAGCCCTTTTGCTTCTATCAATTCAATGATTGAGCGTGCGATGTTTTCAAACGAATATGTATAACGATATGTTTTCCCGCTCTGTCCAAATGGAGGTAAATCGACGGTAATGATATTAAAGTCGGGTGTTAAATAAGGAATTAGCTTACGATAGCTAAAGCTCGATGATAAGAAACCGTGCAGTAATAGAATCGTTTGATGTGATGAGTCACTCCTGTATTGTTCAAAATAAATATCTATATTTCCGACTGTCTCTATTCCTTTTATTGTCATATAAGCCCCTCCTTGCTAGTACTTTCAAAATTCCCCTGTTACAGAACAGAATCTATACAAATAGGCGGAAAAAAGAATATTTTATATAACAGATTTGATACGAACTTTGGTATAATATGAACAGTTTATCCTGACAGAACATCCTTGTGTTAAATTTCTTTTTATTGTCGTATATTACACCTTATAGGTCTAATATGAGGAAAGAACCTAAAAGGTATTCTGCCAGCTTAACCATCACTTTGAATGTCAAAGGAGGGTTTCCAATGCACTTGAATGATCAAGAATTGGAACTACTACGAATTATTGAGACGAATAGCCGAATTGAAACAGCAGACTTGGCTAAAATGACGGATTTATCGGAAGAAGATATTCAAGCTACATTACAAAAACTTGAAGATATGCGTATCATCGTTCGCTATGCGACACTTATTAACTGGGCGAAAGTAGATGAATATCATGGCGTTACGGCGATGATTGATGTAAAGGTAACACCTAAGCGTGGAGTTGGTTTCGATGAAGTGGCCCAAAGAATATACCGTTTTAAAGAAGTAGAATCTGTTTATTTAATGTCAGGTGTTTATGATTTATCAGTTATTATTGAAGGCCGTTCTATGAACGAAGTTGCGCAATTTGTTTCTGAAAAATTATCGACATTAGATTCAGTTATTTCAACGACTACTCATTTTATTTTGAAAAAATATAAACATGATGGCACGATTTTCGAGCCGACTGAAAAAGATAAAAGAATTGTGGTGTCACCGTGATTAAAACAAGTTATATTTCTAAAACTGTTCAAGAGCTTAAACCATCAGGTATTCGTAAATTCTTTGACTTAGCAGCTAATATGGAGGGTGTTGTATCTCTAGGTGTAGGTGAGCCCGATTTTGTGACATCTTGGTCAGCAAGGGAAGCGGCCATCAATTCATTAGAAATGGGGCATACATCTTATACAGCGAATGCTGGTATGCTTGAGTTAAGGGAAGAGATTGCTCATTATATGAAAACGCGTTTTCATGTTTCATATGATCCTCAAGAGGAAGTTATTGTGACGGTGGGGGCAAGTCAAGGAATTGATATTGCGCTACGCACGATTTTAAACCCTGGAGAAGAAATTATTGTGGTTGAGCCGTGCTTTGTGGCTTATGCACCAATCGTTACAATGGCAGGCGGAGTGCCTGTAACTGTTCAAGCTTTACCGGAGAATGATTTCAAAATTAAGGCTGAACAAATTGAAGAACTCATTACACCAAAAACAAAGGCTCTCTTTATTTGTTCACCGAATAACCCAACTGGTACACAACTGGGGAAATCGGACCTTGAAGCAATTGCTGAAGTTGTCATGAAACATGATTTATTAGTCATTTCGGATGAAATTTATGCAGAGCTTGTCTATGATGAGGGATATACGTCTTTTGCAGCTATCGATGGCATGCTAGAGCGGACAATTTTATTAAATGGATTTTCTAAAGCTTTTGCAATGACAGGCTGGCGTTTAGGATTTGTATGTGCGCCTAAAGAAATTAGCCAAGCGATGTTGAAAGTTCATCAGTATGCTATTATGTGTGCACCAACAATGGCACAATATGCAGCGTTAGAAGCTTTACAACATGGGATGTCTGATGTGGAAGATATGAGAAGCAGTTATCGTAGACGACGAAACTATATTGTAAAATCGTTTAATGAAATTGGTCTAGACTGTCATAAGCCAGGTGGAGCTTTCTATGCCTTCCCATCTATTAAAAAAACCGGTCTATCTTCTCAAGAATTTGCAGAGCGGCTTTTATTGGAAGAGAAAGTTGCGGTTGTTCCTGGAGATGTGTTTGGAGAAAGCGGTGAAGGACATATTCGTTGTTCGTATGCCTCTTCAATGGAACAACTTCAAGAAGCGATTAAGCGAATTTCTCGATTCATGGAGAGATTTAATTAAGCTGGTAAGGATAAGCGCTTTACTAATCTAATATAGCAAAAAAAAAGGGTCGAATTTCAAAAAAATTCGACCCTTTTCCATAGGGGGATATCGAAAGAAAGAGCTATTCTAGATGAGTAATCATAGAAAGTTATTCCTTATTGTTTCCAATATATGCTGATGTTATACATCTTATTTAATTTTTAGCTCTATTAATCAATGGTGTGATATAACAAAGTCTAATTTTTAAAAACATTTAGCATTTTTAATACATCAGCCTCGCTAGTTTCTTTAAAAGAACGTAACAGAAATACTGCTTTTTCCATTCCAATTTCCTCAATTAGTGTTGCAATTTCATTATCCAAAGCCGTTTTTTTATTGCTATGATATTCTTTTTCTAAAATTTCTGAGGCGGGTAGATCAAGCACGGTACATAATCTTAACATCGTTTCTGTGTCCGGAATCAATTCACCTGACTCATATAATTCAATTTTTTTCGTACCTACTCGCATTTTGATGGCTAATTCCTGTTGAGATAAATTTTTCTGTTCTCTATATAGTCGAATGTTTCGAGCGATATCGGACATAGTGCACCTCTCCCTTTTTCAGGAAATAGTTATTTATATAGAGTGTAACATGTTTCTTGTTGTCATTGTGTTACATAATAGTGTCTATTAAATGAAATTTGGCTCATTCCACAGTATGCGGGAATGAGCCAAATTTCAATAACATCCTATAACAGAGGCATCCATACAAAAAATTTGTACCATGTAGTATGAAAATAGGCGGTTTTATCTATAATCTTTTATTATTGTTTTATCCTGCCTATTTTTAGGATAGCCTTTTACTAACATCAAAATCTGTTAAATGAACCCAATGGAGCTTAACAGAACGATTGCAATGGCAATCGGAGCGATATAACGAATTAAAAAATACCATACTTTAAAGATTTTCTTTCCATACGAAGAACCAGACAGGAATTCTTCTTCAACGTGTAGTCTTTTTAGTTGGAAGCCGACAAATAGAGAAATAAATAGGGCTCCTACTGGTAAGGCGATATTGCTGACAAGGAAGTCAGCTATATCAAAAATAGATTTATTAAATAAGGTAATATTACTTAAAACACCAAAGGAAAGCGCACTTGGAATCCCGATAATGAATACAAGAATACCAGCAATCCATGATGATTTTTTTCGTTTTGCTTCATCTCCTTTCACCATAGCAGCTACGACAATTTCTAAAATAGAAAAAGCAGAAGTGAGTGTGGCAAAGAGGATTAAGATGAAGAAGATAAACATGAATACCGATCCAAAGGCAATTTCATTAAAAACAGCTGGTAAGACAACGAAAACAAGCCCAGGACCACTTGCAGGATCAAACCCAAGCGCGAAAACCGCTGGGAAAATAACCAGACCCGCCAGTAAAGCGATAAAAATATTCAACCCTACCACGGATAAAGCTGATTTGGTTAAGTCTTCATTTTTATTTAAATAGGAGGCGTACGTCACCATAACTGAAATCCCGATACTTAAGGTGAAAAAAGCTTGTCCTAGTGCGAGGAGAACCGTTTGCTCAGATAAAACAGATGTGTCAGGCTTTAAGAAGAATTTGACTCCTTCCATGGCCCCATCTAATGTTAAGGAGCGGGCTAATAATACCAGAAATAAAATGAATAGCGCTGGCATCATATATTTGCTTGCTTTTTCAATCCCTTGTTGAATCCCGCCTTGGACAACCAAAATGGTAATCAGCATAAAGATCAATTGTGCGATAACGGTTTCATAAGGATTACTAATAATGGTATTAAATAAATCTCCGTATTGCTGTTGTGTTAAATTTGAAAGTGAATTAGTTATACTACGGATAAGATAAGAAAGAATCCATCCGCCAACAACGCTGTAAAATGACAGCAGGATAATCGAAGCAATTACGCCACAGTAACCGATTAAGGTCCATGGAGTTCCTGGTGCTAGTTCTTTATAAGCTCGTACTGCATCTTTTTGTGTTCGTCTTCCGATAATAAATTCAGTAATTAAAATCGGTGCACCAATAATGAGGGTGAATAAGATAAACATCAGAAAAAAGATTCCGCCGCCATTGGTTCCAACCATATAAGGGAATTTCCATATAACACCAATCCCGATGGCTGATCCAGCTGCAGCGAGAATAAAGCCGAGCTTAGATGTCCATTGCTCTTGTGATTTGTTCATTTCTGTAAAAAACTCCTTTGAGAATATAAAGTAAGAGTCTATATTATAGCAAATAATAAGGATAAATATAAG
>NZ_JBALMU010000143.1:0-10745 GCF_036962285.1 Bacillus sp. JJ634 | reverse complement strand
TTAACTTTTTTCTTACAATAAGAAATTTAGGATTGGAATAATTTAATGAAGTGGGGTCAGACGAATATGGATTTACAACCTTAAGAGTTTTTCCCATAAAAAAACGCCAATAGTTGAAGGATACTTTGGCGTATACTACTCTGTATAACATAACACATCACCTCATATCTATTTTCCTCTTTTCTTATAGGCTAATGGTGTCATGTTCATAGACTTTCGGAATTTATCAATAAAATAACTTGTACTATTAAATCCTACTTGATAAGCGACTTCCGTAACATTGGATTCTGCTTGTTGCAGCAAACTTAAGCTTTTTTGAATTCGATAATCAATTACGTAATTTAATGGTGTTGTCTTTAAAACTCGTTTGAAATATCGGCAGCATTCAGAGCGGCTCAATTGACCAGCCCTTGCAATATCGTCTAACATAATTTTTTCAGCATAATGTAAATGGATCCAATTTAACATTTGCTTCATTCGATCATTTTTTAACATTTCCGTCTGATTGTATTCTAATTGAAATCCATTAATAATTAAGTTTTGCCAAATTAACGTTAGCTGTACCGTGATGTCGATTTCATAATATGGTGATTTTTGCTGAATCCATTGATTGATTTTTACAATAGCTTTTAAAATATTTTTCCCCCACTCCTCATTTGCATCTACATATAAGTAGGGGAAATTAGTCGCTTGAATATAGGGATATACATAGGTTGTATACAGTTCTTGAGGTAAAATGAAATGAGGAGAAACATTTAAACAAATATACACACAGCCTGATTGATTCTTGTCTTCCGCCATATGCAGATAACCGCTATTTATAAATAGACCGTTACCTTCTCGAACGACTAGTTTTTCTCCATTTATTTGAAAGGTTGCTCCCCCTTTTACAATCAAAACAAATTGAATTTCATCATGCCAATGAAGTGGTATATAGCCATGTATATTTTGGGCAATCGTTGTTTCGTAGCATGCAATCGGTAATGCGACTGTACGATGTTTGGTTAGCTCCTTTAAGCTTTGATCAACCTTAAAACTTTTCATTTGCAAACTTATCACCTCAATATATTTATATTTTTTTATTCAATTTAACTATTATTAGAACAATTTTTCACTTATTATAACACTATTATTATACTTAATATGGAGAATCAATCATGAATAAATCTACTAATAGAAGAACAGGACTATTTTTCGTTATAACAGGAGCGATACTTTGGGGTGTTGGCGGCACAGTTGCCCAAAAGCTCTTTCAACAATACGCCATCGATGTAGATTGGCTCGTAACGACACGATTACTTATAGCTGGTTTTCTACTGTTAACCGTTCAATTTTTTCTAAAGGAACGTTCTCAAATACTTGGGGTCTGGAAAAATCGAAGGACAGCTATTCAGCTGATTATCTTTGGGTTACTTGGCATGCTTGCAGTTCAATACACGTATATGGCATCTATCAACCATGGTAATGCTGCTGTTGCAACGTTATTACAATATTTAGCACCTGTCATGATTATCGTCTACTTAATTTTACGTAAACAAACCGTTCTAACACGACAAGACTTATTAACAGTTTCGCTTGCTTTAGTTGGCTGCTTTTTCTTATTAACAAACGGCTCAATCTCTCAACTGTCTGTGCCGACACTGGCAATCATTTGGGGTGTTTTATCTGGGCTGGCATTAGCCTTTTATACTTTATATGCCATTCCTCTTCTTGCGCAATATGATTCCCTTGTCGTTGTCGGCTGGGCGATGATTATCGGTGGTTTTGCCTTAAGCTTTATCCATCCGCCTTGGCAAATGGACTTTACAAGCTTAACGCTAGAAAGCTATTTATATTTAGTATTTGTTATCCTATTCGGTACAATGATTGCTTTTTGGTTTTATATTGAAAGTTTACAAAGTCTTTCACCTAAAGAAACAAGCCTTCTAGGTAGTTTAGAGCCACTAGCAGCTGTTGTAACAACGGTCATTTGGTTAAAAGAACCTTTTGGATTTTTCCAATGGATTGGTACAGCTTGTATTATTGGAATGATTTTAGTATTAGCATTGAATAAAAAATCTTCTTCAACGAAAAGCCCCTCACAGTGAGCTAATTTCGCTTTAAACCGTGAGGGGCTTCACTATGTTTTCTCCTTAGAACGCTTGAAAACGAATAAGCAAATTAGGAAAGATAAGAAGAAAACATAATAATAGCTATAAATCATGTAAAAAACTTAAACTCCTTGAAAAGACTTCTTATGAAATCGTTCAATTAAGTGAAAAACCTCCTCCCCTTTCTCGGGCAATTCCGCTTCAGGAACTAACTTTAAAACCATTGCTTGATATGGCTCCGGAACCACTCTATAGTGATGAATATACGGAAGTAACATAAAGTTACATTTTTCCCAAAATCGGATACGTGCAAGATTTTCGGGCGTCTGTTCTGCTTCGACTTCGATAACAATACTGTCAAATTCACGATTTATTGACCAACTCATTATATAATTAATTATCATCCTGCCTACACCTCGGTTTCGATGTTTCTCTCGAACCGCGAGATAATCTATAAGAAGGATCTTTGTTCCCCGCAACTTTCCAGATAACGCTATCGCATATACCTCGGATTCATCTTGAGCTATATGGAAGAAGCATGTTTGTTTTCGAAACATATTTCGGATAATCTTCTCAGACTTTGCCCCTTTTTTACCAAAAGCTTCATGATAGATGCTTCTCCACTTCTTCCATACTTCTTCATCCCAATGATCCACTGTCTTAAATTCCATGGAATTCCCCCATGTTTGTCCCAAATTTTTTTAGTTACTTTTATCTATCATTAACAACTGAAAAAGGTTCAAATGTTTAAGCTAGATATTTGTGATACCTCCCCTTTCTTTCTCGAGACTTAACAAATGCTTCTTCATCTCCAAACCACCTCGATATCCTGTCAGTTTTCCATTTTTTCCTATTACCCGATGGCATGGAACAGAGATAAGAATGGGATTAGCTCCAATAGCAGTCCCAACTGCACGTACAGCAGACGGCTTCCGAATCATTTCTGCTATTTGTGAATAAGTAAATGTTTCTCCGTATGGTATCTCGTTTAAAGCATTCCATATCTCCTGTTGAAAAGATGTCCCCTGAATATCCATTGGAAATGTAAATGATGCCCGCTTCCCTTCGAAATATTCTAATAATTCTTCTATATATGGTTGTAGCTCTCTATCATCCTCTATCAATTCGAAGTTAGAAAATCGTCTCTTTGCCCATTCTTTTACCTCTTCAAAGGATTTATTAGGAGAACCTACATAACACAATCCATTAGATGTTGCGGCTAAATAAAATTTCCAATTCTCATATACAAAAGACGACCAAAACACAGCCTGTTTTCTAATGTCATTCATTCTGTTCTCCTCCATTAACTCTCTGTAAAACATGTATCTCTTAAAAGGCACCAGTTATAGGCTTTTATAGGGTATATAACCCGACATGCTTACCAGTAGTATACAAAAATATACGGTTGCAACATACATGTTTTTATCTACCCTTCTGCTTTCGTTCATTAGATTTTTTTATTTTCATTAATTTAGTGGGCGGCTGCTTTCGCAGCCATTTAATAAAACGTGAGAGTTTTTCATCTTCCCTCATCTCACGCAACGTTGTTAAACGTGCAGCGATTTCCTCATTCGTGTAGAGGGCATGTATTTGTTTATGACAAGGTATACATAATCTTGCTGTCGATCCAAATGTCCCTCCCATCTCTTTTGGAAGTAGATGATGAACGGTTGTTTCCACTCCATTACGACCACAAAGTTCACAGACCCCCACTAATTTTTCCTCCTATGCTTTATTCATTAATCAATCTGTATACAAGCACTTATTTGGACATCTTCGTTACAAAAACTGAAAAATAGATTAAAAACTTAAACATAGTATTTTAAATGCTTTATTTTTATTAAAACAACCAGTATTTCCGACAGTAACAAACCTCTCTCTGATGAAAAGTTCTCTTTAATACAAAACATTATTAGTTTGATACGAATATTCTCTTTATATGAATGAAAACAGAAGAGTTTCTATTGAACAAGGGATTTGAAGGTCGGATGTCTAACATATTAACGATTAAACAAATCAAATCTGCAAATAGGGTTGTTGTAAATATCTGCATGTGATAGAATAACCAAGTTTCCACTTTTGTTATTTTATGTAATGAGAACAAAAGCATATAGAACGGGGCTGATGTAATGAATCGTGAAACTGAACAACACCGAATTAATGATGTCATCCGTGAAATTGAATACAAAAAGAACAAGTTATATTCCAAGGCTACTGAGTTAAAAGAAAGTATCATTGGTCTTCGTAAAAACTTTTGGGAAGATGTCACGGTCAATTTGGATGAGCCTGATGATGTAATTGAAACACAAGCTAGTCTAAAACAGCAGGCCGAGCTATTATCGGAACGAGAAAGATTTCATGGAAAAGTTGGCGAAGAACTAAAAACATTAAATAAGCTAAAAGACTCCCCTTATTTTGGGAGAATTGATTTTATCGAAAATCCAGGAAATGAAGAGGAACAAATCTATATCGGCATTGCTTCCTTGATGGATCATAACGAGGAAAACTTTCTAATCTATGATTGGCGTGCGCCTATTTCCAGTCTGTACTATGATTATTCTCCTGGTAAGGCACAATATGAGACGATGCAAGGAACGATAACAGGAGAAATGACCTTGAAAAGACAGTTCATTATAAGACATGGGTTACTTGAAGGCATGTTTGATACTGGAGTTACAATAGGTGATCAACTTCTCCAGCAAGCACTTGGAAATAATGCGAGTACAGCAATGAAAAGTATTGTAGCAACTATTCAAAAGGAACAAAACAAAATTATTAGAAATGAAAGAAGCAGTCTCTTAATCGTGCAAGGAGTAGCTGGGAGTGGAAAAACGTCTGCTGTTTTACAACGTATCGCCTACTTAATGTACCGCTTTCGAGAAAAGTTAACTGCTACTAACCTTCTTCTCTTTTCACCCAACCCTTTATTTTCGAGCTATATTTCCAATGTACTACCTGAGTTAGGAGAAACAAATATTAACCAAACGACTTTATTGGACTTCTTGAAAAAGGGAATAGAAAATGATATTAAGATTGAATCACCTTTTGAACAAATAGAATACACTCTTACAAAAATGGATAGTAAAGATTATGCAGTTCGTTTAAAAAACATCGACTTTAAATCAAGCTTAGACTTTAAACATATGTTAGATAAATATATTTCTCGATTAAAATATGGTGGAATCCGCTTTAAAAATCTGACGTTCCGTAAACAGATTCTTATTTCAAAAGAACAAATTCGTGATTATTTTTATTCTTTAGATCAAGAAATCGCAATTCCTAATAGAATGGAACTCGTTTCGAAATGGCTGCTAAAAGAAATACGTAAACATCAGAAGGCGGAAAAAAAGAAAGACTGGGTTACAGAGAAAATAGAGTTATTAGATAAAGAAGACTATATGAAGGCCTATCACAAAAGTCAAAAAGAAGACGAAGATGATCCTGATAGAGAAGAAAGTTTTCTCCGATCAGAAGTCGTGAACAAGTATTTCTCCCCAATTAAAAGGCGTGTGAAGCAATTAGAGTTTGTCCATATCTTAGCAACTTATCGTGAGCTTTTCACAAAGGGAGAGTTTGAAGAAAAACCAGAGGATTGGAAAGAAATTTGTGTTCATACAGAAGTCAATCTATCTCACAAGTTTTTGACGTGGGAAGATGCTGCACCATATTCATATTTTAAAGACCGCTTACTAGGGAATCATACGAATCAACCCGTCCGTCATTTATTTATCGATGAAGTTCAAGATTACTCCGCATTTCAATTTGCTTATATAAAGTACATCTTTCCGTATACAAGAATGACTATACTAGGAGACATTAATCAGGGCATATACACATACGCTACAACGGAAAACCCGCTTATTCCTGAGGAACTGGAGAAAAATCAAGAAAGAATTACTCTGACCAAAAGTTATCGTTCTACTAAGCAAATTGTTAAATTCACTAAATACTTTGCTCCAGGTAAAGAGTTAATCGAACCGTTTGAACGCGAAGGAGAAAAACCAAGGCTTATAACATTAAGTAATAAGGCTGATATAGCAGAGACCTTAAGTGCGAGCGTAAAAGAACTGCGTGATAAAGGATATGAAACAATCGCTATCATATGTAAAACATTACAAGAAAGTACTATGATTTATCATTTATTACAGCATAAAATATCCGTCAAGCAAATAACTGAGCAAACGTATTCGTTCGAAAAAGGATTACTCGTACTTCCTGTTTATTTGGCTAAAGGAATTGAATTCGATGCCGTTATTATTCCAAATGCATCTAAACAACAATACGCCCTTGAATCTGATAGAACCCTTTTCTATACTGCTTGTTCTAGAGCTATGCATATGCTGATCATGATGACAGAAGATGAACCATGTACTTTTATTGAACAAGCAGCAAGAGAGACGTTTGAATTGCTATAATATGCCCACCAACTTTTCCTTGATCTTTAAAGCAAGTTATGTTATATAATGCTGCCAATTTTTAGATTGATCATTCACGTTATTAACTTTTTGTACCAAAAGGCGCTGCTCTTTTATATGCGTTGTTTAAAGATGGGCTTACATTAAGTGTGAAAAAATCATCAAAAAGACGGGCAACAGCCCGCCTTTTTGATGATTTCTATTTATGTATGAAAATATTATGTATTAAATCCGTTTGGCTCCAATATATTTAGGTTTCCAGTAACTATTACTTGTTTTAGCATAAGAAACACCTTTTGAAGAAGAAGAATGAATAAATTGATTATCTCCTACATAAATGGCTACATGAGTTGGTCTTGATGCCTTGTTTGGAGCGAAGAACATTAAGTCCCCTTTTTTTAATGAACTTACCTTTTTTCCCTTTTTGTACATTTCCGCAGCCGTTCGCGGTAATGTTTTGCCTTGTTTACCATATGCATATTTCACGAGTCCAGAGCAATCAAATCCACTTGGTGAAATGCCGCCCCATTTATATTTTACGCCTAGATGACTTTTGGCTACAGAGATTGCTTTAGTATGATATGTTGCAGCTTCTGCTTTATCTTCATTTAAAGTGATTCCAATACTCAATGTGACAATGAACAACAATCCAACAATGATTTTCTTTAGCATACATACCTCCTACATCAATTCCATACTTGTATTATACGAAAACTATTTTTCGCTTGCTTCACAGGAATATTACAGTTTGTAGACAAAGTATTACAAGAAGAGACAAATATGACCTTATTACATAAAAAATACCTCCTGGAAATCAGGAGGTATTCGATAAACACTATTGCATTTCGACAATTTTTACATTCTCATTCTCGACAATCGCTTTAAAAGATTTTACTTCTGGTCGTTCGAAAATAAAGTCTGCTATACCATCTTCTAGCTGTTCTTGAATGACGCGACGAAGCGGACGAGCCCCGAACGATGGATTATATCCAAGTTCGACTAATTTTTCTTTTGCGGCATCCGTTACTTCTAATGATAGTTGCTGCGTATCAAGTGTTGCGTAAAGCTCTTGTAACATAAGCTCGACAATCTGTAATAAATCTTCTTTTTGTAACGCAGAGAATTCAATAATACTATCGAATCGATTTAAAAACTCTGGCTTAAAGAAGTTTCCAAGTGATTGTAAAATGTTCGCTTCAGTAACGGTTGTATTTTTTAAGAATCCCATTTCCTTGCGTTTTTCTGTTGCCCCAGCATTACTTGTCATAATAATGACTGTATCTTTGAAATTCACTGTACGACCTTGACTATCTGTTAATCGTCCATCGTCTAAAATTTGCAAAAATACATTCATCACTTCAGGATGCGCCTTTTCAATTTCATCTAATAAAATAATGCTGTACGGTTTACGACGCACTTTTTCTGTTAATTGTCCTGCTTCTTCATGACCTACATAACCTGGAGGGGAACCAATTAATTTAGAAACGCTATGTTTTTCCATGTATTCACTCATATCGAAACGAATCATTGAATCTTTAGAGCCAAATAATTCTTCGGCTAACGCTTTCGATAATTCTGTTTTACCGACACCTGTAGGTCCGACAAAAAGGAAGGAACCAATTGGGCGATGCTTCGATTTCAATCCAGCTCGACTTCTTCGTACAGCTTTCGCTACTTTTTGAACGGCTTCACTTTGACCAATCACTTTTTTCGCTAATGCCTCTTGTAAATGAAGCATTTTTTCTTGCTCATTTTCTTGAAGCTTCCCAACTGGAATACCTGTTTTTTGTTCAATGATTGCTTGAATATCTTCAACCGTTACCATTGGTTTTTCTACGTCTACGCCTGATTGAAGTATTTTTTCTAACTTTTCTTCTTCATCACGTAAAGTAGCGGCTTTTTCATAGGCTTCTTCTTTCAATGCTTGTTCTTTTTCTTTATAAATTTGAGCTAAACGAGCTTTCGCCTGTTCCTCTTCAATTCCTTCAATTGTTAAATTAAGTTTAGAACCGGCTTCATCGATTAAGTCAATCGCTTTGTCTGGAAGAAAGCGGTCTTGAATATAACGATGTGAAAGTTCAACAGCTGCTTTAAGTGCTTCTTCACTATAAGTGACACTATGATATGCTTCATAGCGTTCTTGTAACCCTTTTAAAATAGTAAAGGCTTCTTCTGGTGTTGGTTCTGACACTTGAACAGGTTGGAATCGTCGTTCTAACGCTCCATCTTTTTCAATTTGGCGATATTCAGAAAGTGTCGTCGCACCAACTAATTGTAATTCACCTCTTGCTAAAGCTGGTTTTAAAATATTTCCGGCATCCATAGACCCTTCTGCTGAACCAGCGCCTACTAATTGATGAATTTCATCAATAAAAAGAATCACATTTTTTCTTTCTTGTAATTCAGCAATAAGCTGTTTCATTCGCTCTTCAAATTGGCCGCGAATTCCAGTATTTGAAACAAGGGAAGCAACATCGAGCATATAGACTGCTTTAGCCTGCAATTTTGCAGGTACTTTTCCTTCTGCAATTTTTAAAGCTAATCCTTCTGCGATTGCTGTTTTACCGACCCCAGGTTCACCAATTAATACAGGATTGTTCTTGTTTCTTCTATTTAATATTTCAATCACACGTTTCACTTCTTCATCACGACCGATGACAGGATCAATTAATCCAGCTTTTGCTGCATCCGTTAAATTACGACCGAACTCGTCAAGTAATCCTCCTCTATTGCCACCTTCTGTTTGTGATGGAATAGGATTATTTATATGAAATGGCTGTTGCATGAAGGATGAAAATAAATCATCATTTGTCGGGAATTTCCCCATATTCATACCTCCCATAGCAGCTCCTAATTTATTACGTTCTTCTTTATAACAAACGGAGCACAATGTTAAATCATGTTGTTGACCATTTAGATTTATGCGAAATTGAACATTTGCTTGATTTACTTTGCATTTTTCACATTTCATTGAGTACTCCTCCTTATAATTTAGATCACATTTGACTTTGACTAACTTTGACCTTTAACAGTATTATACCTTGACCTTTTTTGACTTTCAAGATATTTGTTCAAAAAAATTAAAAAACCAACCCACAAGTGAGTCGGCACTTCCCTTATAATAAATACCCCATTTTTTTAGCTTCATCGGTTAATTGTTCTCTAAATTTAGAATGAGCAATGCGAATGAATTCTTGCGTTCTTTCACGAACGGTTTTTCCCCTCTTAGAAATTTGATATAAATGAAAAACATCACTTACATATGTTGGTGATGTTTTTCGTTGTGATTTGATTAATAATAAAAATCCATTAACGTTTCATCCATCAAGTCTTGAGTAAGGCCGATATAAATCATAGTATCTTTTTGATTAGAATGATTAAGAATTTGTTGTAATAAAGCAAGGTCCTTAAATTTTTGATAATGAAGATAGCCAAATGTTTTTCGAAGCGTATGTGTTCCTACATCTGGAACATCGGCCATCTCCGCTGCTTTGTTAAGCACACGATATGCTTGCACCCTCGTAATCGGCCCCGCTCCTTTTCGACTCGGAAATAAATAGTCATCACTTTTCAATTTCATTTTTCGTACATATTTCCTCACTTCTTTTCGCAATTGTGGATTAATGAGGAAGCGTTTAACCTTATCTGTTTTTTGTTCGACAATGACAATATGCGTACCATCCAATAAATCTTTGACACGCAATTGCAACAAGTCCCCAATTCGAAGTCCGATATTAATGCCAATCGTAAACATCATATAATCTCGATAGCTACAATATTTGAGCAATGCTTTTTTCATGCTTTCTATTTGATCTAGCCGGCGAATCGGCTGGACATTTTTTATTTTTTTTGAAGTTGTGTGCATCCTATAACTACGCCCCCTTCTCCCTTCTTTTATTGTAATGTATGTATGAAAAAAACGCTAAATTTTTTAAAAAATGAAACCGCTGGAACCATTGATTTAATAGGATTTTGAATGTATCAATACAGGTCCTTTGTTACATTCGGAATATTATGAAAATAAATCTCGTAACATAGCAAAAAATCAAAAATCTCTTTAAACCCCATTTAAATGGTCAAATTCGCATTTTAAGATATTCGGGATAAATGACTAGCAAATCAAAAAACAACAGCCTTAAAACGGAATTATGGAGGTCATTTTTCTTCAGGATTTTATATAACCGCTTTTCAGTTTACCAAAAAAAACCTGAAAGAAGATTCTAATCTTCTTTCAGGTTTT
>NZ_JBALMU010000142.1:0-22531 GCF_036962285.1 Bacillus sp. JJ634 | reverse complement strand
CCATAATTTCCTCAAGTTGACGGTCATTATAAGCATACTCTACTTTTTTACCTTGTTGAATTTTATACAATGGCGGTTGAGCAATATAAATATAGCCGTATTCAATAATTTTTCTCATATATCTGTAGAAAAAGGTTAGCATAAGAGTACGAATATGGGCACCGTCGACATCGGCATCCGTCATAATAACAATCTTATGGTATCTTGCTTTTTCAATATTAAATTCATCACCAATCCCTGTCCCAAGTGCGGTAATAATAGTACCGATCTCAACATTGGAAAGAATTCGATCTAAACGAGCCTTTTCTACGTTTAGAATTTTTCCTCTTAGAGGCAGGATCGCTTGGAAATGACGATCGCGCCCCTGTTTTGCGGATCCGCCCGCTGAGTTTCCTTCTACGATATATAATTCACTAATGGAAGGATCTTTTGATGAACAGTCTGCCAATTTTCCAGGTAAACTTGAAACTTCTAAGGCATTTTTTCTTCTCGTCATTTCACGAGCCTTTTTCGCTGCAAGGCGAGCACGCGCAGCCATCAAGCCTTTATCTACGATTTTCCTAGCTACAGCTGGATTTTCATACATAAAGGAATCGAGCTTTTCAGATAGAATAGAGTCTGCTACAGATCGTACTTCAGAATTACCCAGTTTTGTTTTCGTTTGCCCTTCAAATTGTGGGTCAGGGTGTTTAATGGAAACAATAGCTGTTAATCCTTCACGAACATCTTCACCTGATAAGTTAGCATCGGATTCTTTGATTAAGCCATTTTTACGTGCATAGTCATTAATGACACGAGTTAACCCCGCTTTGAAGCCTGATTCATGAGTTCCCCCTTCATACGTATGAATATTATTAGCAAAGGAAAATACATTACTAATATAGCTTTCATTGTATTGAAGAGCTATTTCCACGGAAATACCGTCCTTTTCGCCCTCCATGAAAATTGGTTCTGTATGAAGTACTTCTTTTGAACGATTTAAATGCTCTACATACGATTTAATTCCGCCTTCATAATGGTACTCATTAGACTTCCCTTCACCGCGTTTATCTTCAATAGTTAGCTTTAACCCTTTATTTAAGAAGGCAAGCTCTCGAATTCTTGTCGCTAGCGTGTCATACTCATATTCCAACGTTTCTTTAAAGATTTCGCCATCTGGTACGAAGTGAATAGTCGTTCCTGTGCGATCTGTCTCACCGATAATTTTTAAATCAGCTTGTGGAACACCTTGCTTATATTGCTGGTAATAAATATTCCCATCTCGATGAACAAATACTTCCAATAATGTAGAGAGGGCATTTACAACGGAAGCACCTACTCCATGCAATCCACCAGATACTTTATACCCCCCGCCGCCAAATTTACCTCCAGCATGAAGGACAGTTAAAATAACTTCTACAGCAGGACGCCCCATTTTTTCTTGTGTATCAACGGGAATCCCGCGTCCATTATCGACGACTGTAATACTATTATCTTCTTCAATTTTTACCTGGATTTCTGTACAAAAACCCGCGAGTGCTTCATCGATACTATTATCGACAATTTCCCAAACAAGGTGGTGTAAACCTTTTGAAGACGTACTTCCGATATACATCCCCGGGCGTTTACGTACAGCTTCTAAGCCTTCTAATACTTGTATTTGATCTGCACCGTATTCTTGAGGTTGTAGTTCACTTTGTTCCATTGTCATCTCAAATCACCTACACTTTTCTATTCACATTTAACATTTTTCAAACTAAAGAAGCAATCCGTCTACTTATTCATCTACTACAATTGAATGTTGCTGCGAACGTTTTTTTAAAGTCATCGAAGCAAGAGGTGAGTAATATACATGCTTAGTTGTTACAACAATGGACTTTATGGAATTCTTCGCTAAATGCAATGTGACATCTGCCTTTTGCTGTAGAAACTCTGCAAGTATAGGGGAAGATTCGAGCAGCTTTTTATCTAAAATCGTCACAATTTCATCTGTCTTTACAAGAATGTCTTCACCGATATGAAGATACATAAGTTCACCTCTTTACTTTACCTTTGTAATCGTTCCTTGTTTCACAAAAAAGGTGGATGCGTCTTTTAACGTTTGATGATCGATTCCTTCAACAGAAGTTGTTGTAACAAATGTTTGAACTTTTCCTTGAATTGTATTTAATAAATGAGATTGTCGGTAGTCATCCAGCTCTGATAAAACGTCATCCAAAAGCAAAATTGGATATTCGCCTATTTCTGCATGAATGAGTTCTATTTCTGCTAATTTTAAAGATAGAGCCGTTGTGCGTTGTTGACCTTGTGAACCAAATGTTTGCACATCACGGTTATTGACGTAAAAAATCAGATCATCACGATGAGGACCAACTAATGTAACTCCACGGTCTATTTCTTTTGTTCTTATTCGATCACATGTTTCTTGAAACACTTCTATTATTTTCGACAAATCCATAGTTTCTAATACATGAAGAGATGGTTTATATTGTATTTTCAATTCTTCTAAGTTTCGTGATATGCCAGAATGGATTGGTTTTGCCCATTCTTGTAAAACAGCTAAAAATTGATATCTTTTTTCGACAATTTTCGCTGCATGTTGAATAAACTGTTCTGTTAAAACGTCGAGCATCGTTGTATCATTTTGTTTTTTTGTTTGCAACAGTTTTAAATAGTGGTTTCGTTGTTGCACAATTTTATGGTATTGACTCATATCATGAAGATAAACAGGCGATATTTGACCAATCTCCATATCAATAAAACGACGTCGAACTTGCGGACTCCCCTTCACTAAATGAAGATCTTCTGGTGCAAACATAACCACATTCATGCTGCCTACATATTGGCTAAGCTTTTGTTGCTCAATATGATTAACCTTTGCTTTTTTTCCTTTTTTGGCAATGGTTAATTCAAGTGGTAAGGATGTATTCCGCTTTTTAACTCTACCTTCTATTTTAGCATATTCTTTGTCCCAGCGAATGAGTTCTTTGTCATTTGAAGTTCGGTGGGATTTTGCCATTGCTAAAACAAAGATTGATTCCATGACATTTGTTTTCCCTTGAGCATTTTCCCCTAGAATGACATTTACTTTGTTTTCAAAGGAAAGCTCAACTTCCTCATAATTTCGGTAATTTCTCAAATGAATATTTTCAATATACATAATCTGCTCTTCCTTTCGGCATTAGCCGATAATCGTAAAGCTACCGAATTCGGGAATCTCGATTTTGTCACCCACTCTTAACTTTCTTCCTCTCCGTACATCAAGCTCATTATTAATAAATACTTCATGTTCACTTAAGAACCATTTCGCCATACCGCCGCTTTGAATCACATCAGCAAGCTTTAAAAACTGTCCCAATGTAATATACTCCGTACTGATTTGTATTTCTGTCATCCATTTTTCACTCATTTCAAAATAATTTCTAATACTTTATTTTACTAAATATCCGTTAATAAGACAAAATTTTGACTAGCAGAACTTTTTGCATGAGCCATACAAAAAAATAAAGACTTGATATCCAAGNNTTTTTCCGCATATCCCCTTAATAGGTTCTAACTGGAAGGATTAATTGCAGCATTCGATCATCATGAAGTGGACAAATAACGAATGGACGCATTGCTCCTGTAAAACTAATTTTAATATCTGTACCTTCTAATGCTTTTAATGCATCCATAACAAACTTTGCACTAAAAGAGATTTTTAATTCTTCTCCTTCAATGGCTTCAGCAACAATTTCCTCTACCACTTTACCGACTTCAGGTGTATTAGACGATACTTCAATAACTCCCCCGTCATGTGTCAATAATTTGACTACATTATTGCGGTTTTCTTTCGCCAATAAAGATGCTCGGTCAATCGCTTGCAAGAGCTCTTTCGTTTTAACAATCACATCTGTTTTACTATCTGTCGGGATAAGTCGAGATGTATCCGGATAATTCCCCTCTAGCAATCTAGAAAAGAATAATAAATTTTTCGCTTTAAACAGAACTTGATTTTCGGTAATAACAATCTCGATTAATTCATTCGTATCATCAAGAATTTTACTTAGTTCATTCAAGCTTTTTCCTGGAATAACAACACTATAAGTACCATTGATTTTACTTTCAATGTTAGCTGTTCTCATGGCCAAACGATGACTGTCTGTAGCAATACATGTCAATTCATCATTTTCAACCTTCAAGTTTACACCTGTCAAGATTGGGCGTGTTTCTGAGGTGGACACTGCAAATACAGTTTGGCGAATTAATGTTTTTAAAAGATCCGTTGGCAGTTTAAATAAATTGGCTTCTTCAATGATAGGCAGATGTGGATATTCTTCTGGGTCTAGACCATTTAGATTAAACTCTGCTTTTCCTGAACGAATAATTGTTTGAAAGTTTGCTTGGACTTCAATTTCTACAGTATCCATTGGTAACTTCTTCACAATTTCACTAAAAAAACGAGCATTTAAAACAATATCACCACTTGTTTGTACTTCGACAATTTCATTCCCATCTTCCTCCGCTGGAATAAAAGATTGAATAGAAATATCAGAATCACTTCCTGTAAGTGTAATTCCTTCTGTTGTCGTATTGATTTTAATCCCTGTTAAAATCGGAATCGTTGTTCTAGATGTAACAGCCTTCATTACTTCTTGAACACTATGAACTAATCGATCTCGTTGAATGATAAATTTCATGAGTTCCCCTCCAGTCATATTTTTTACTAACTTGCATATATTATTAATTAATTTAGTTAAAAATATAGTAGTAATAGTAATAGGTCCTGTGAATATGTGGATAAGTATAAGAAAACCAAGGAAAAACAGTCTATCCACATGTGGACAGACTGTGTGTAAGTGAGTTCAAGTTATTCACACTATAAACAAGGGCACTATACTTTTAATTGATCTTGGATTTCTTTAATTTGATGCTGCAGCTGAGAATCTGTGAGTAAAAGCTTTGAAATTTTTTCATGAGCATGAATCACAGTTGTATGGTCTCGCCCTCCAAATTCATCTCCAATCTTAGGGAGTGAGGAATCTGTCAGTTCACGCGATAGATACATAGCAATTTGCCTTGGAAATGCTACAGATTTTGTTCGTTTTTTTGCTTTGAAATCCTCGAGTTTTACATTGTAGTGCTCACCAACTGTTTTTTGGATTTCATGAATCGTAATAATTCTTGGTTTAGAGCTAGGAATGATATCCTTCAGCGCCTCCGCAGCCAAATCTGCATTAATATCTTTATTAATTAAGGATGAGTACGCAACAACACGTATTAAAGCTCCTTCTAGTTCACGAATATTAGAATCAATTTGGTTTGCAATATAGAGCATCACTTCATTTGGAATATCAAGACCATCTGCTTTTGCTTTTTTTCTTAAAATAGCAATTCTAGTTTCTAAATCAGGCGGGGTAATGTCTGTAATTAAGCCCCATTCAAAGCGTGAACGCAAACGATCTTCCAATGTAGGGATTTCCTTAGGAGGTCGATCACTAGAAATTACAATTTGCTTGCTTTCCTCATGAAGAGCATTAAATGTATGGAAAAATTCTTCCTGAGTAGATTCTTTTCCAGCTAGAAATTGAATATCATCTATTAATAACACATCAACACTTCGGTATTTATCCCGGAATTCACCGGCTTTATTGTCACGAATCGAATTAATGAATTCATTCGTGAACTTTTCAGATGATAAATAGACTACTTTGGCTTGCGGATTGTGCTCTAATACATAATGGCCTATTGCGTGCATTAAATGGGTTTTTCCAAGCCCTACGCCTCCATAAATAAATAAGGGATTATAAGCTTTAGCCGGGGCTTCAGCAACAGCTAAAGACGCAGCATGGGCAAAGCGGTTCCCAGAGCCAATAACAAATGTATCAAATGTATTTTTGGTGTTAAGCATATGCTGCGAAAAATCATGTTGATCTTCTTCTTGTTTTTTCACCTTTTTTGTTGAAGGAGCAACATTCGGTTCATCATGGTTTGGTGGAATGATGAATTTAGCTTCAAGTTCTTCCCCTGTTAATTCTAATAAAATGCCGGCTATAAGCTTGGAATAACGTTCTTCGAGCCAATCACGAGCAAATTCATTAGGAGCAGTGATAGTTAAAGTGTCTCCTTGCAAGGCATAAGCTTTTGTAGCCTTTAACCACGTTTCAAAGCTAGGCTTACTAATCTTTTTTTGGATTTTTATAAGGGTTTGATCCCAAAGACTATCGATGTTTTCCAAGTGTCCCCCTCCTTTGCTACTAAATTTGAAAAGCTGTTTGTTCAATCGTTCATTTTTTTAAATAAGGAGCGAATATATGGAATCGCAGTTTATGTTTGCAGGACAAAATAAATGTATCGATTGCCGTGTCCTTCAAATAATTTTCGACATAGCAATCGACCATAACTAATCTTCAGAACACTACATATAGTATTGTACAACCTTTGTCCACCCTATATGTAGAATAAGAAAACGTATGCGTATATTTATTCATCAACAGGCATTAAGCTGTATATATTAATAAGGAAGAAAAGAAGATTTTCTACAATATCCACGCGTTGTGGATAACATTATATACACAGTTGTAATAAACTATCCACATCTTATCCACAATTTGTGGATAAGTCTAATCTGTTGATAAAGTTATTCAGAGTGAAAACACATATATAATATCAAAACTTTAGGCTTTGTGCAATGGTTTTCAAAACTTTATCCACAACTATATCAGACTGTGGGAAAAACTTTTCCACAGGGTATTATTATGTGTAAAAGTGTTGAAAAAAGTTGTGGATATTGTTTGGAAACGCGAAAAAACTATCCACAATCATTATTAGGACAGGCACTGAAAGATTGACTCATCATTTTGTCTTAGTATTCGACAAATGTCTTTTCTTAATCTGTCATATTTCAATCATTTATTTCCATGAACAATACTTTTTAAGGATTTGGGCAAAATTTTCTATGTTGATTATGAGGAAAATGATTTACAATGGAGAAGAACGTTTAAAAAGACTCACTGGACAAATAGGTGTAAAAAGAAAATTTAGAGGATGAGGTTGACATTTACCATACCTCATCTATATAATCATAAGGACTGTCTTTAACTGTTATTCCTCAGGGAGGTGTCATAGAGAATGAAACGTACTTATCAACCGAATAAGCGCAAGCATAGTAAAGTTCACGGATTCCGTGCCCGCATGAGCACAAAAAACGGACGTAAAGTATTAGCTGCACGTCGCCGCAAGGGCAGAAAAGTATTATCTGCATAGACCACTGAAAAGTCTCAGTGGTCTTTTTTCGCAAATAGACCATCACTTAGGGATCCAATTCGTTTATTGAAGGTGTAGAAAATGAAAAAAAAGTTAAGGATAAAGAAGGATAAAGAATTTCAACTTGTGTTTAAAAAAGGGGAATCTTTTGCAAACCGTCAATTTGTAGTTTATGTCCTTGAAAAACCTGACCAAGATTGTTTCCGAATTGGCCTTTCTGTCAGCAAAAAAGTAGGCAATGCAGTCGTTCGGAATCAAGTGAAAAGATACATACGACAAACGTTTTTGGAATTAAAGAATGAAATTGATGTCGGAAAGGATTATGTCATTATTGCTCGTAAACCAGCGGCAGATATGGACTTCTTTCAAGTAAAGAACAGTTTAATCCATGTTCTCAAACGTTCCAAATCACTAACTTTTAAACTGAAAAACAACTAAAGTATATATGAATAGATAGATGAAACAAGGATCAGTAGAAAGAATACGCTTTCTTAAGTAAGATATTGAATTTTCAAATTGGATAATTTTTACTTGAAGTCTGCGTCTAAACAGTTCAAAATTGTTTCATAGAGATTGATTGTAGTCAGGAGGAAGTTACGGTTGAAGAAACGAATATTACCTATTATTGGATTAGCCTCGATTATGATGCTACTAGCGGGTTGTACGGAATTTAATGAGCCGATTACCGCAGAAAGTGAAGGATTTTGGAATTCCTACATTGTTTACCCGCTGTCGTTGTTAATTATTTGGCTGGCTGAACATTTAGGACATAATTATGGATGGGGCTTAATTGCTGCTACACTAATTATCCGTACAGCGATTCTTCCACTTATGATTAAACAAGTAAAAAGCTCAAAAGCAATGCAAGCGATTCAGCCCGAAATGAAAGAACTTCAAGCGAAATACAGTTCGAAAGATCAGGCTACGCAACGACAACTACAGCAAGAAACAATGGCGTTATTTCAAAAGTATAATGTCAATCCGCTT
This sequence comes from Bacillus sp. JJ634, assembly GCF_036962285.1. Lineage (NCBI taxonomy): Bacteria > Bacillati > Bacillota > Bacilli > Caryophanales > Bacillaceae > Bacillus > Bacillus sp. JJ634. The sequence continues at coordinate 14,320 of NZ_JBALMU010000142.1, read as the reverse complement.
GCTGGATGTTTACCAATTTTAGTACAAATGCCAATTTTAATTGGTGTTTATCATGCAATTAGTCGTACAGAACAAATTGCAAGTGACAATTTCCTTTGGTTTGACCTTGGTTCACCAGATCCATTTTTTATTTTGCCGGTTTTAGCAGGGATTACAACATTTATTCAACAAAAAATGTCAATGGTTGGTATGAATACAAATCCACAGATGCAAGCGCAAATGACAATGATGCTGTATATTATGCCAATTATGATTGTGATTTTTGCTTTTAATTTCCCAGCAGCACTTTCGTTATATTGGGTAGTAGGGAACATCTATGGTATTGTTCAAACTTACTTTATTAAAGGCCCAGAGTTGAAAAAAGCAGCTGTAGAAAATGCAGGGGGAGCAAAGAAAAAGTGAAAAAGATAACTGCTACAGGACAATCTGTCGAGGCAGCAGTTGAATCAGCTTTAGCTCAGCTTAACAGCACAAGAGATCGCGTTGAAATTGAAATTGCAGATGAAGGCAAGAGAGGGCTATTTGGTTTATTTGGTTCTAGACAAGCTATCGTCCATGTAACGTTGTTAGCGGATCCTATCGAGGAATCTCTTCACTTTTTGAAAAAAGTAAGTGAAGAAATGGGAGTACAAGCTGATATAACGGTTCATCGGCAAGGAAAAACAATTACATTTCTTCTATCGGGAGAAAAAGTTGCTTTAGTAATTGGAAAACGAGGTCAAACATTAAATGCTCTTCAATATTTGACTCAACTTGTGGTGAATCGACATGCTAAACAATATTTGAATGTTGTCATTGATGCAGAAGGTTATCGAGAACGTCGAAACGAAACACTCATTTTGTTAGCAACGAGAATGGCTGATAAAGCAGTTAGAACAGGGAAGGCCGTGTCACTAGAGCCAATGCCTTCATATGAGCGAAAGGTGATTCATACTGCTCTTATGAATGACCGGAAAATTAAAACGACATCTCATGGTACTGAGCCTTATCGCTACTTAGTCATTACACCAATCCAATAAAGATAGAAAAACCCTTCGTAGGAATGAGACGAAGGGTTTTTTTTTATGCCGGGAGGAAACGATAAAAGATTTGGAATGATGAAGAAAAAGAACTAGTACAGACTGACAAAGGATTTGTGTCTTTGTTCAAAGATTAAGAAGGTTAACAGCTTCAATAATCTAGTTGTTCTCTTCTTATATTGTTATTCACATGTGGATAAGTTAAAATAAACGTTACAGAATATAGCTTTAAAAGCTTGTGGATAACGGAAGGCAGGGAATAGTCTCTACTTTTTTTCGCCTCTTTCCTGTGGTATTGTAGGTATTTAGGGACTTTATTGCAGATGAACGGGCCATGAGCCTTTCACTTTGGGACGGAGAGGAATCAATCACAGATAAGTGGGGAATAACTGCCCGTAAAGGCCTAATTCATTCAACGAACCATCAGTGGGGGAAACGGCCCATCCGTTGATGAAAGTTTCATTTTATTAGAATAGAACAATACACATAGAACGATTTCTAGGTAAGAGGTGAAAGCATGGAATTTGATACAATCACCGCTATTTCAACGCCGCTTGGCGAAGGAGCAATTGCTATTGTTCGTATAAGTGGGGATGAAGCAATTAAAATAGCTGATGGGATTTTTCGAGGTCCAAGCGGAAAAAGTCTTCTTCAAGTGAACTCTCATACGATTCATTACGGCCATTTAATAGAACCGAAATCAGGGGAGATCGTCGAAGAAGTCATGGTGTCCGTTATGAAGGGGCCAAAAACATTTACAAGAGAAGATGTCGTGGAAATCAATTGTCACGGAGGCATTGTGTCTGTGAATCGGGTATTACAGCTCATTTTATCACAAGGAGCTAGACTTGCAGAACCTGGCGAGTTTACGAAGCGTGCCTTTTTAAATGGGCGTATTGACCTTTCACAGGCAGAAGCTGTAATGGACTTAATTCGTGCCAAAACAGATAAGGCGATGAATGTTGCTTTAGGACAGATGGAAGGACGTTTATCAAAACTCATTCAAAAATTGCGACAGGAAATTTTAGAAACACTCGCTGTTGTCGAGGTTAATATAGATTATCCAGAGTATGATGATGTGGAGGAAATGACGCATCGTTTATTTTTGGAAAAAGGGAATTATGTAAAGCAGGAAATTGAAAAGCTATTAACAACATCACAGCAAGGAAAAATCTTACGCGATGGATTAGCAACGGTTATTATTGGCCGTCCGAATGTTGGAAAGTCTTCACTATTGAATAGTTTAGTTCAGGAAAATAAAGCGATTGTTACCGATATACCTGGTACAACCCGTGATGTCATTGAAGAGTATGTCAATGTTCGTGGTGTTCCTTTAAAGCTTGTTGATACAGCTGGCATTCGTGAAACAGAGGATATCGTCGAGCGTATTGGTGTCGAACGGTCACGTGCTGTTCTAAAAGAAGCAGATTTAATTTTACTTGTGTTGAATTATTCAGATGAATTAACAGCAGAGGATGAAGGTCTGTTTGAAGCGGTTAGTGGTATGGATGTTATCGTGATTGTGAATAAAACTGATTTACCGCAAAAAATTGATTTGGAACGTGTTTATGAATTAGCCAGATCGCATAAAGTTGTCACAACTTCCTTATTGGAGGAACAAGGTATTGATGAATTGGAAGAAGCGATTGCTGATTTATTCTTTGAAGGCTCACTAGAAGCAAGCGATTTAACGTATGTATCCAATACTCGTCATATTGCCTTGTTAGGGCAAGCTTTACAGGCTATTACGGATGCAATTGATGCGATTGAAATGGATACACCGATTGATTTAGTTCAAATTGATTTTACAAAAGCATGGGAATTGCTAGGTGAAGTTATTGGAGAAAGTGTTCAAGATAATTTAATTAATCAGTTGTTCTCACAATTTTGTTTAGGAAAATAAAAGTTAAGAGGAGACGTTTTTAAATGCAATATGAAGCAGGTAGTTATGACGTAATTGTCGTTGGAGCAGGGCATGCGGGCAGCGAAGCCGGTCTTGCAGCCGCTCGGGTCGGTGCGAAAACTTTAATGCTAACAATCAATCTAGATATGGTGGCGTTTATGCCTTGTAATCCTTCCGTTGGCGGTCCTGCAAAAGGGATTGTTGTGCGAGAAATCGATGCATTAGGCGGAGAAATGGGACGCAATATCGATAAGACGCATATTCAAATGAGAATGTTGAATACAGGGAAAGGTCCAGCTGTACGTGCTTTGCGTGCTCAGGCTGATAAATTTCTATACCAGCATGAGATGAAAAGGACGATTGAAAATCAACCTAATTTGACACTAAGACAAGGTATGGTTGAGCAGCTTATTGTTGAAGACGACATCGTGAAGGGTGTTATTACACAAACGGGCGCTATTTATCGTGCAAACACGGTCGTGATTACGACAGGAACGTTTTTACGAGGAGAAATTATTCTTGGAGAATTAAAATACTCGAGCGGTCCGAACAATCAACAGCCTTCGATTAAATTATCTGAGCACTTAGAGGAATTGGGCTTCGACTTAGTTCGTTTTAAAACAGGTACACCGCCAAGGGTTAATAGTTCTTCGATTGATTATAGTAAAACTGAAATTCAACCTGGAGATGATGTACCACGTGCATTTTCTTATGAAACGACGAAATATATTACCGATCAACTACCATGCTGGTTAACGTATACGAGTCTAGAAACGCATCAAATTATTGATGCTAACTTGCACCGCTCACCGATGTATTCAGGGATGATTAAAGGAACAGGTCCACGTTACTGCCCATCCATTGAAGATAAAGTTGTTCGTTTTAATGATAAACCGCGTCACCAAATCTTCCTTGAGCCAGAAGGCCGTAATACACAGGAAGTTTATGTACAGGGTTTATCAACGAGCTTGCCAGAAGATGTTCAACGTAAAATGCTTGCTTCCATTCCTGGTCTAGAAAACGTTGAAATGATGCGTGCCGGTTATGCGATTGAGTATGACGCGATTGTTCCAACTCAGCTTTGGCCAACATTAGAAACGAAAAAGGTGAAGAATTTATACACAGCTGGTCAGATTAATGGTACGAGCGGATATGAGGAAGCTGCAGGTCAAGGTCTTATGGCTGGTATGAATGCCGGATTAAGAGCCATCGGGAAAGAAGAGGTTATTTTAAGCCGCTCGGATGCTTATATTGGTGTTCTTATTGATGACCTTGTTACAAAGGGAACGAATGAACCATATCGCTTATTAACGTCTCGTGCTGAATATCGTTTATTGCTTCGTCATGATAATGCCGATATGCGTTTAACGGAAATTGGCCATAAGATTGGCATGATTAGCGATGAACGTTATGAGCGTTTCTTAGCTAAGAAAGCGGCCGTTGAAGCGGAAAAGGAACGATTACAATCCATTATTTTAAAGCCATCTGAAGAAGTTCAATCAGTGATTAGAGAGAATGGCGGGACAGAGTTAAAAGACGGAATTCGCGCTGCTGATTTATTAAAGCGTCCTGAGATGAGTTATGTGCATATTCAACAATTAGCACCGAGCGAAATCGAGCTAGACGATGAAGTAATGGAACAAGTGGAAATTCAAATTAAGTATGAGGGCTATATTGCAAAATCCCTGCAACAAGTCGATCGTCTCAAGAAAATGGAGAACAAACGAATTCCAGAAGATATTGATTATGATGCAATCGGTAGTTTAGCTACAGAAGCTCGTCAAAAATTGAAGCAAGTTCGCCCGCTTTCTGTCGCACAGGCTTCTCGTATCTCAGGAGTAAACCCAGCTGATGTTTCTATTCTGCTTGTGTATTTAGAGCAAGGGAAAATTGCTCGGATTTCACAATAGTCGAAACAAAAGTAATATTATTAAAGGCGGTGTGAACGAAGCACGCAAAAAGAAAAGCCTTAAGCCTAATGAAGTAGTTCTCCAAAAAAGTGTGCGGAGTTCCGTCCCTCTAAAATCAACGAGGTATGGAAGTTACCAGGAATGAATCTAAAATATTAGTTGAAGAACAAAGGCGGCGCGAACGAAGCGCGCACGAATAAAAGCCTTAAGCTGGATGAAGTAGTTCTCAAACTCAAGGTTAATCAAAAAAGTGTGCGGAGTTCCGCCCCTTTTCCTATAAAGGATGGAATATATAGATGAATATTGAACAATTTCAGCAAGCATTAGAGGGGAAGGAGATTACCCTTTCGACACAACAGCTTGATCAATTTGAAACATATTACAAATTGCTTGTGGAATGGAACGAAAAGATGAATTTAACAGCTATCACAGATAAAGAGGAAGTTTACTTAAAGCATTTTTATGATTCAATTAGCGCTTCTTTTTACTTTGATTTTAACAAGCCTTATCATCTTTGTGACGTAGGAGCTGGAGCTGGGTTTCCGAGCATTCCACTTAAGATTTGTTTCCCTAATATTCAGGTATCAATTGTCGATTCACTGAATAAACGTATTTCTTTTTTGGACCATTTGGCTAGTTCTTTAAAGCTAACAGGTGTGAAATTCTATCATGATCGTGCAGAAACGTTTGCCCAAAAAGCAGAGCAAAGGGAAACGTACGATATCGTGATGGCGCGTGCTGTTGCTCGAATGTCTGTTTTAAGCGAACTTTGTTTACCGCTTGTAAAAGTAGACGGCACCTTCATTGCGATGAAAGCAGCAAGTGCCAGTGAAGAAATAGAGGTTGGAAAGAAAGCGATTGTTACACTTGGTGGAAAAGTCGAGAAAGTTCACTCCTTCTCTTTACCAGAAGAACATAGTGATCGGAATATTGTGATCGTTAAAAAGATCAAAAATACACCAAAAAAATATCCTCGAAAGCCTGGTACACCAAATAAACAACCGATTGAATAAGCGGATTACTAGCAAATTTCAACGAATACAAGCCCCGATTTTTGTTAGCTATTAAGACAGGTCAATGAGAAATGACAAATTTATGCAGGACTTGTCAAGTTAATAGAGAATATGTTAATTGGGAGTTTTAAAAGGTGGTGTATGGAGATGAAGCATCCTTTTTCGCGGTTCTTTGGATTTGGTGAAAAGGAAGAACAACTAGAGATAGAGACGCCTAGCAGTCAAGAAGGCATCAGGGAAATTTCCATTTCTGAGATTGTGCCTAACCGTTATCAACCAAGAACTGTTTTTAATGAAGAGAAAATTGCTGAACTAGCTCAAACCATTCATACACATGGGATTATTCAACCGATTGTTGTTAGAGAATATGAGCAAGGGAAGTTTGAAATTATTGCTGGTGAGCGTCGTTACCGTGCAATGAAGAAGTTAGGCTGGGAAAAAGCCCCTGTTATTGTGAAAGAATTTAATGATGCTGAAACAGCCTCCGTTGCTTTAATTGAAAATTTACAACGTGAAGAATTAACACCAATCGAAGAAGCTATTGCCTATGGTAAGCTAATTGAATTACATAGTTTAACCCAGGAAGCATTAGCTCAAAGACTTGGTATAGGGCAATCTACAGTTGCGAATAAGCTCCGACTACTTAAGCTTCCACAAGAAGTTCAAGATGCTCTTCTTCAAAAGCAAATTACTGAACGGCATGCCCGCTCGTTAATCCCTTTGAAAAATCCGATGATGCAGGTAAAGCTTTTAGAGGAAATTATCGAAAAGGGTTTAAATGTCAAGCAAACAGAAGAATGTGTAGTTAACCTACTCTCCAATTCTGATCAAAAACCAAAGCCAAAACCAAAGCCAAAGCGTAAAGCTTTTAGTAAAGATATGCGAATTGCGGTCAACACGATTCGCCAATCTTTAAATATGGTCACAGATAATGGCATTAATGTAGATACAGAAGAAGAAGATTTCGATGAGTATTATCAATTTACAATTAAAATACCGAAGAAAAGACCTTAAATAGCGAGCGGCTTGGTAATCTTGGATTACCAAGCTTCTTTTTCATTAATTATGCAATGTAGCATAATGTCGTTTTTTAGTATAGCGAGGAACGGGCCATTAAAACAAATCTACGTGAAAAGGTAATCTAACAAATAACCAATATTTATAAGATTTTAGTAAATTATTCATGATAAAATAGATAATAGATAGAGAGATAGATTTGTGTCGAAAGTAGGTGACTTTGTGGGTAGGATTCTTGCCATTGCGAATCAAAAAGGCGGTGTCGGAAAAACGACAACAACCGTTAACCTTAGTGCTTGTTTAGCCTATATAGGAAAAAAAGTGCTGCTTGTAGATATTGATCCACAAGGAAATTCAACAAGTGGTGCAGGGATTGATAAATCGGATGTGGAACAATGTATTTACGATGTATTAGTGGATGATGTGGAAGCAACTGCTGTCATTAAAGAAACGAAGATTGAAAATCTAGATGTCATTCCAGCATCGATTCAGTTAGCAGGAGCTGAAATTGAACTTGTGCCAACCATTTCAAGGGAAATTCGTTTAAAGCGGGCTTTAGAAGAGGTTGCTCATCAATATGATTATATTTTGATTGATTGTCCGCCCTCATTAAGCTTGCTTACGTTAAATGCACTTACTGCTGCGGATGCTGTCTTAATTCCTGTACAATGTGAATACTACGCCTTAGAAGGTTTAAGTCAGCTGCTTAACACGGTTCGAATTGTGCAAAAGCACTTAAATCAGGATTTGAGAATTGAAGGTGTTTTACTCACTATGTTTGATGCTAGAACAAATTTAGGTATTCAAGTTATTGATGAGGTAAAGAAATATTTCCAAGATAAAGTCTATCGTACAATTATTCCACGAAATGTTCGTTTAAGTGAGGCGCCAAGCCACGGAGAACCAATTATTATATATGACCCAAAGTCAAAAGGGGCGGAGGTTTATCTAGAATTGGCAAAGGAAGTGGTAGTAAATGGCTAGAGGACTTGGCAAAGGGATTAATGCATTGTTTAATAATGTTGAAAAGGTTGAAGTCGAAAAAGATGAAATTATTAAAGAAGTGAAGTTAAAGGAATTAAGGCCGAACCCTTACCAGCCAAGAAAGATATTCGATGAAGAGGCAATTGAAGAACTAAAGCAATCCATTCTTGTACATGGTATTTTGCAGCCCATCATTGCCCGAAAAAGTATTAAAGGCTATGAGATTGTTGTCGGTGAAAGGCGATACCGTGCAGCAACGGAGGCCGGTTTAAAAACTGTACCTGTTGTGGTGAGGGAGTTTAGCGAGCAGCAAATGATGGAGCTTGCTGTTTTGGAGAATTTACAAAGAGAAGATTTAAATCCAATTGAAGAAGCATTTGCTTATCAACTATTACTAGAGCGATTAAATATCACTCAAGATGAACTGGCAAAGCGTCTTGGGAAAAGTCGTCCCCATATTACCAATCATGTTCGACTATTAACATTGCCGGAAGAAATTCGAAATTATATTTCAGAGGGCAAGATTTCAATGGGGCATGGACGAGCCTTGCTTTCTTTAAAGAAAAAAGAGAAATTAAATATAGTTGTTTCAAAGGTTATGCAAGAAAAGATGAATGTTCGTCAATTAGAACGATACATTCAGCAATTAAATGAGGGCGTTTCACGTGAAACAAAGAAGAAAGAGCAAACGAAAAAAGATATTTTTATTAAAGAATATGAAACGAATCTTCGTGAGAAATTAGGGACAACCGTGACAATTAAACAAAGTAAGAAAAAAGGGAAAATTGAAATTGAGTTTTTCTCTCAAGAAGATTTAACTCGTATATTAGAATTAATCAATCAAGAGAACGGATAATAACAACTGGCGGAGAGATTATGGTCTTATTAGGAACATTAGTGAATGCAGCATGTATTGCTATCGGAGCAATTGTAGGTAGGTTTCTACAAAATATCCCTGAAAAAGTGAAAGAAACTGTGATGAGCGGGATTGGTTTAGCAGTCGCTGTTATGGGATTACAAATGACCTTTAAAAGTGAACAATATTTAATTGTTATTTTAAGTATTGTAATCGGAGCGGTCATTGGAGAATGGATTGATATAGAGAAGCATTTAAATGCGTTAGGAAAATGGATTGAAAGTAAAATGAAACAAACAGAGGGAACGTCTATTTCACAAGGGTTTGTGACAGCGACGCTTATCTTTTGTATTGGAGCAATGTCTATTCTAGGTGCCTTAGATAGTGGAATTCGGAATGATCATACCGTGTTAATTACAAAGGCTATTATTGATGGATTTACAGCGATTATTCTTTCGAGTACATTAGGAATCGGCGTTTTGTTTTCAGCCGTCCCTATTATTTTGTATGAAGGGGTTATTGCCCTTTTAGCAACACAAATTGATCGGTGGATTCCATCGGGGCTGATGGACATGTTTATTGCTGAAATGACAGCTACAGGTGGGTTAATGATTGCCGTTATTGGACTGAATATTATGGGATTAACCAAAATTAGAGCTGCTAACTTGCTGCCTGGGATTCTAGTCGTTGGCATATTTGTATCGTTTGTTTATTTATTTTTATAGTATGAAAAAGGTTCTGTTAAATAATGTCGCTCATTTTTGGTTCATTTGTGTGAAACCGTGGTTTTGCACGAATGAACCAAAATCATATCAATCAACAATATTCATTAATGATAGCCATGAAAAAAAGGAAAGACGGGGACTTCCCACACCTTCCCTTTTTGGGATCATTGAATGTGTTGCGTGAGTAGGTAAAACTGCTCACGTTTTTTGTTTATAACGTTTTTTCTTGATTGATGGACCAAGGAAGTGGTTGAAAATTATGTTTGAGGTTAAATTGAAGATGGGTGGAGTGAATGCCATCTGCAATTGTTTTAGCCATATTTAGTACAAGGTTTAAGCGGGTATTTTGTAAAACCATGAATTCCATAAACCCACTAACATTTACGATTCCTGTAATATGGGCATGACCGACAGATGGTAGCTCCTTATTAACTCCAGCCCCTGGTTTAACAGGCCCCTCCCCAATTTGGACGATGCCAACACTTCTTACTTTACCGAGACAAGCGTCAATTCCAATAATAAATGGATTAGTATGCAGCTTCTCAATTTCAGCTAACTTTTCCTCTAAATTCATGGCATGAATGGGTTCTGCTAACGTACCGTATACATAGAAGGAAGAGGTAGACGTCTTTTTTTCTTTTAAAAGTGTGCCAACTAGTGGGCCAAGAGAATCACCTGTTGAACGATCTGTACCGATGCATACAAAGACAATAGGTTGGAGTTTTTCTTTAGGAAGAAGATTTAGTAATTCCTTCGATATTTTGTATGATGCATCTGAGTCCTCGTGTAGAATGCGGCTCAGTCTATTGTCATGATTAAATATACTAGAATTTATCGTCATAGGCCCCACTCCTTTCTAAAATGATTAGTAATCAGTATACGGTGAAAAATGGAAAATTATACGTACAAGTAGTTAAAATGAGGGATGTTAAGCGGAAGTATATGGTTCTTTATTAAGAATATCCTATAATATATATTAAAGGGAATCCCAATATATTCCTGCACGCTTATAAAAAAATATCGTTTTACTATGTTATTGTGTATAGCTTTTTGTAGAAAAAGAGTTTATTGATGATAAAATAATATAGATTGTTTTATTGAAAGAGATAGGTGGGAATGTATGGATTATTCAGCGCGTATGTATAATCAATTTATGGATAAAATTTCAAACGAGGCGACGTGGATAGCTCTAACAGACACGATTATTAAAATTATCCTTGTATTGGTGTTATCAAAGGTCATAATTACAGTGGCAAAAAAGACACTTCGTAATATTTTTCTTGTTCGAGCAAAAAGTCCACTTCGGACAAATGAACGAAGAGAAACGACATTATTAAAGTTACTAGAAAATATTATTACATACGTAATTTATTTTATATCTGCCATTATGATTCTAGAGTACTGTGGATTTGCTGTAAAAGGATTGCTTGCCGGAGCGGGGATTGTTGGACTTGCTGTTGGTTTTGGAGCGCAAAGCTTGGTGAAAGATATAATTTCCGGTTTTTTTGTTATTTTTGAAGATCAGTTTTCCGTAGGAGATTATATTAAAATTAATACGTTTGAAGGTGAAGTCCTTGAAATCGGACTGCGAACGACAAAGTTGAAAAGTAAGACAGGAGAGTTACATCTCATTCCGAATGGAAGTATTCTTCAAGTGACGAACTACTCGATTTTAAATAGCGTGTCTATCGTAGATATGACTATCGTGAATGATGATCGGCTTGAATTAGCTGAGAAGCTTATATATGAGAAATTAAGTCAGTTAGAAAGAAAAGTAGATGAAATTGTGAAAGTGCTGGAGCTTGAGGAAAGTGAAATACTTGACTCGGGTGAAATTGTTCTTAGAATTACTACGGAAACGAAACCAACGAAGCAAGATGAGGTAAGTCGTTTGATTAGAAAAGAATTAAGGCCTGTTTTAGATGAGTTTGGCATAAAATCGACGTTAAATAGTGGTGAGGAAGGATCGGTGTGAGCATGGAAGAGAAAGAATTTGCACTACATGATGTTGTAGAAATGAAAAAGCCGCACCCTTGCGGTGTGAATAAGTGGAAGATTATCCGTTTAGGAATGGACATTCGTATAAAGTGTGAGGGATGCGGCCATAGTGTGATGCTGCCAAGACGAGAATTTGTTAAAAAAATGAAAAAAGTTTTATTGAAGCATGAGGAATAATCATGCTTTTTTTATGGAGATAGTGTAGTCTACCCTAGGAATAGGCTTGTCTTTTTATAATGTGAAATCTATAATTGGGAAAGGTTTAAGTTCGTAATTTAGAGGAGTGAAGATAAATGGCTTTAACAGCTGGTATCGTTGGTTTGCCGAACGTAGGTAAATCGACATTGTTTAATGCAATTACACAAGCGGGTGCAGAATCTGCTAACTATCCTTTTTGTACAATCGACCCGAATGTCGGTATTGTAGAAGTACCTGATCATCGTTTACAAAAACTAACGGAACTTGTACAACCAAAGAAAGTTGTACCAACTGCTTTTGAATTCACGGATATTGCTGGGATTGTAAAAGGAGCAAGTAAAGGGGAAGGACTAGGAAATAAATTCCTTTCACATATTCGTCAAGTGGATGCCATTTGTCAGGTTGTTCGTTGTTTTGCGGACGAAAATATTACACACGTATCAGGTAAGGTTGATCCAATTGATGATATTCAAGTTATTAATCTTGAGTTAATTCTTGCTGACTTGGAATCTGTTGATAAACGAATTGAGCGAGTAGCGAAAATGGCGAAGCAAAAAGATAAAGATGCTATGTTTGAGCATGAAATTCTTGTTGCTTTAAAAGAGGCGCTAGAGGCAGAAAAGCCAGCTCGTACGGTCGAGTTTTCAGAAGAGCAATCAAAAGTGGTTAAAGGAATGCACTTATTAACAATCAAACCGATGTTATATGTGGCAAACGTAAGTGAAGATGAAATTGCTGATCCATCTGAAAACGAATATGTACAGCAAGTTCGCGAATATGCAGCTAATGAAGGTGCGGAAGTAATCGTAGTTTGTGCAAAAATTGAAGAAGAGATTTCAGAGCTTGATGGGGAAGAGAAAGCGATGTTCTTATCTGAGCTAGGCATCGAAGAGTCTGGTTTAGATCAATTAATTCGTGCTTCCTACCATTTGCTTGGTCTTGCAACATACTTCACAGCTGGTGTACAAGAAGTTCGTGCATGGACATTCCGTAAAGGCATGAAGGCTCCACAATGTGCCGGTATTATTCATACAGATTTTGAACGTGGATTTATCCGTGCAGAAACGGTTGCTTACGAAGATTTGTTAGCAGCGGGCAGTCACAATGCGGCAAAAGAAGCAGGAAAAGTTCGCTTAGAAGGTAAAGATTATGTCGTTCAAGACGGCGATGTCATCCATTTCCGTTTTAACGTTTAATAAGTAGATGAAAATGGATTTCCTTTTTTGGGAATCCATTTTTGATTCTTGCTATAATTAATGTGAATTGTAGAAATGAAAACATAGTATCGATTCGTCTAGTTTGAGCACTTTCGCTTTTGTTCGTTGCAAAGCCTAAAAAAACATGCTATAATCTTATCTTGTGAGTAATTATAAAAAATTGCTCCTTGCCCAATTGGGCCGCTTAGACCAAAAGGAGGTGACAGTGATGAGAAAATACGAAATTATGTACATCATCCGTCCAAACATTGAGGAAGAGGCTAAAAAAGCTTTAGTTGAACGTTTCAACACAATCCTTACTGACAATGGAGCGGAAACAGTAGAAGCTAAAGAATGGGGTAAACGTCGTCTTGCTTACGAAATCAATGATTTCCGTGACGGTTACTACGTACTTGTTAAAACTGATTCTAATGCAGCTGCGATTCAAGAATTTGATCGTCTTGCAAAAATCAGTGAAGACATCATTCGCCACATGGCAACAAAAGTTGAAGCTTAATTTAACATTTAATATAAATTCCACAATATGTTTCACGTGAGGCATATTCGGTAATGTAGGGGTTGATTCTGATGATGAATCGCGTAGTTTTAGTAGGTCGCTTAACGAAAGATCCTGATTTGCGATATACACCAAATGGAGTACCTGTAGCTACCTTTACTTTAGCTGTTAATCGAACGTTTTCGAATCAGCAAGGTGAGCGTGATGCAGACTTCATTAACTGTGTAGTTTGGCGTAAACCTGCAGAAAATGCAGCAAACTATTTGAAAAAAGGTAGTTTAGCTGGCGTGGATGGACGTATTCAAACACGTAATTATGAGGGACAAGACGGCAAACGCGTATATGTAACGGAGATTGTAGCTGATAGCGTTCAATTCCTTGAACCACGAAGCAGTTCAGCGGGTGGAAGAAATGAAGGCGGTTCTTACGGAGCTCAGAGAAGTTATAACGATAACAACTATGATAATCCGTTTGGAGGAAATCCAAATCCAAATCAGAATCAACGCAACAATGATAACTTCACTCGTGTAGATGATGATCCATTCGCAAATGACGGTAAAACAATCGATATTTCCGATGATGATCTTCCATTCTAATACATTTGAAGATACTAAAATTTGAGGAGGGAATTTAACATGGCAGGTGGAGGACGTAGAGGTGGACGTGCTAAACGTCGTAAAGTTTGTTATTTCACAGCAAACGGAATCACTAACATTGACTACAAAGATGTAGATTTACTTAAAAAATTCGTTTCAGAACGCGGTAAAATTTTACCACGTCGTGTAACAGGTACAAGCGCTAAATACCAACGTAAATTAACGATTGCTATTAAACGCTCACGTACTATGGCATTATTACCATATGTATCTGGTGAATAATTCAAATATAAAAGCACATTGGGAGTTTTCCTAATGTGCTTTTTTTATAAGCTAAGCTTTGTTAAATTATATTATGTACATGCACAGTTGTGATATTTATCTAGGT
>NZ_JBALMU010000141.1:0-12109 GCF_036962285.1 Bacillus sp. JJ634 | reverse complement strand
ATGTTTCGTGAAGATTTATATTACCGCTTAAATGTTTTCAGCTTACATATCCCTCCTTTAAGAGAGCGTAAAGAAGATATTATCGAATTAACCCATTCTTTTTTATCTGATTTTTCATTGAGATATAAGCGATTGTTTCGTAAATTATCTACCGATGTAGTAAATGAACTAATTCAATATGATTGGCCTGGCAATATTCGCGAACTACGTAACGTCATTGAGCGGCTTGTTGTATTGGCAACTGATGGAGTAATAAAAAGAGAGTATTTGCCCTTTCCTACAAACAATACTAGTATAGAAAACCATCCAGAAATTGAATGGAGTATACCTAAAGAAAGTGATCATACCATTTTATCGCTACAAGAAGAAATGGACAAACACGAGAAAGAAGTGATTAAACGCGCATTACAGATTTTGGATGGGAACAAAGTAGAATGTGCTAAACAACTAGGTATCACAAGAACTACCTTATACAACAGAATGAAACGGCTCGGGATGAATTAATCCCTTTCCTCCTCTTTTGAAGGAATCTGTTCATTTAGCGGGGAAAAATTCAAGAGGGACAGAGGGATAGGTTTCTTGTCCCAGTTTCTAATGGAACTGCATAAAGTAATCTTAGATTTTATACAAATAATAAATTCCTATTTATAGAATGGAACAGATTATTGCTTCTTAGCAAACATGCTCACTTTCACATTTGATTCCCTTGTTACTTTTGCTCATCATCTTACCAACACAATCTTCGAAGCCACATGATGACTGCAAGAAAACTGCTTAATACATATAACCCTTGGCTATCGTTTGAAAAGCTTTTCAACTGAATACTAAAGTTCAGCATTGGGATTATATAACACTCCCCTTATCTATAAAGTTGATAGGACATTAAACTGAACTGCACCCCAATTGTTAGACACAAAACTAACAATTGGGGTGTATTTTTTATGGGTAAATTTACATTTGAAGATAAATTAAATGCAGTTGGAGCTTATCTTAAAGGAAAAGAATCATATAGAGATATAGGCAAGAGAATTGGTGTTGATTTCAAATCCATAACTTCCCTTATTTAGGTTCTACACTTTGATAAAAAATAGTCTACTTTAAAAAAATGAAAAATTCCCGTGAACAACCTAGTATTATCTTCTTTCTTTCAATAAAAAAATGAGCCCCAGGGTGACCATTTGTAACTTTAAAATAAAGTTTGTTCAAAAATGCCTCGTAAACTACATTTTACGATAAATAAAAAGAATCCATTTTGAAAAAAAGATTAATCAAAATGGATTCTTTTTCAGCAGATTTAAGTTTCGTTTTTATAAAAAAAGTTTGATCATATTACAATCATTTTCTACCTATGTTGCTCCACAATAGCGCCCGTTTTATGGAATAACTGAGTAGCTTCTATTAGCTGGTTTAATGGAATAACTCACTGTCACAAAACTGATGGAATTTGTTACAAAAAGTGAATCAGATGGGAAAATTCATTCAGAGTAGAGGGAAAAGGGGGGATGTGGCTACGGAGAGAATTTTAGCCTTCGCTAAACGTTTCATCGATTGAAGGATCTTAGTATTTTCTTATTGCGGGTGGTGACAGCTTCGCTGGTGGTACTACCCCAATTTAGGATGTTCAGTAAGTTGTATCTTTCTGAATATAAATATTTTACATTTATTCACACTTATCATGCTGTTTTTGGACATATCTCGGACTTCCCCCCTATATCACTTGTTAAAAAACTTATTACAAAAATCGAAATATTATGACAGAAAAAGGCTGCTCAAGAAATATTGCTTTTCGAGCAGCCTTCCTCTATATACTTTTATAAAACGCGGACAAGCTTTCCTTCGTTAAAGTTACAGGATTATTATGAATATTCGGCGCAAAGCTCGCCTCAACAATTTTCTGCAGCTGCTCATCGGTTTCAACACCGAGTTCCTGCAAACTCATACGAAGTTCTAAATGCTGCTTCAATTCCTCTACGCGCTCAGCTAAATGAGCCGCATCACGGAAGCCTAGCTCACGGCTAATTTCCTGCAAGCGCGCCCCCTCTACCTCATCCTGCGCATTTAACACCCAAAAATTTGGCAACGTAAACGCACACGCCTCACCGTGCGGAATGTCTAACATTTCTATTAGCGGATACGAGCATGCATGTGCAGCTGCCGTTTGCGTAATATTAAACGCCATGCCCGCTGCCACAGATGCTTCCGCCATTTTCGTGCGCGCCTCGACATTATCCGGCTCATCGTATGCCGTCTGTAAATAGCGGAATACGAGCGATGCCGCATGCTTCGCAAACAAATCAGTAAACGGCTGATGAAGCTTACTATATAAAGCCTCTAGCGAATGTGCCAACACATCAATACCACTTGATGCCGTCACCTTTTTGTTACAGCTCATTGTTAAAAGCGGGTCAATCAATGCGTACACTGGATACAGAAAAGGACTATTAAACGGCCGCTTGCGACCCGACACCGGATCACTTAATACCGATACGCGCGTAATTTCACTCGCCGTACCAGCCGTCGTCGGCACCGCAATAAGCGGCAGCCCTGGCTCTGTTAGCACAAACTCCCCATCAAAAAAGCGCTGTGTCGTCGCAGTAGTAGGTGCTAAAGCGGTCGTCACCTTTGCACAATCAAGTACACTGCCGCCACCTAACGCGACTGCGAAATCATACTTACCACTACGCAACACCTCGATATAATCATCGGTATTTTGCACCGTTGGATTTGGCTGAATACCATATGTGAAATCAGTAATCAACCCGCCACTTTCCGCTACAACACGCTCTGCTATGCCGTTCGCAACAATAGACTTCGTGGTAATTAATAACCCCTTGTGATAGCCGCGCTCCCGAATAATGTCCGGCAAGCTTTGTAATTTCCCCACACCGAACTCAATCGGCACCGTTTGATAATAAAAAAATTCAGACATAAAATTCTCCTTTAATAATAACCGTTAATCGGTAATTCATGCCCGTTCACTACATAATTGCCGACATCCTTCAGCTTATACGAGCTCGGGTTGTGCGAGGCGATCGTGCGAATGTTACGCCAATGACGATCTAAATGCTGGTCACGTCTCGTCGCAGATGCACCACCGACATCAAATAGCTTCGTGGCCACCTGCAACGCCAGCTGCTCACCAATGACTTTTACATACACTGTTTTCAATGCCGCCTCATGCTTAGACTGCTGCGTACCTTGCAGCAACGCCTCATCTAATGCCTGCGCAGCCTCACGAATTAACGTCTTCAATGTAAACGCCGTTGCTTGAATTTCACCAATTGTTAGTAAAAGCAGTGGATCTTCATTTGCTGTAGCTGACGAACCGTGCGTAAATGTTCGCTTACGCCCCTTTAATAGCTTTACACCATCCTCTACAATCGCCTCGACAATTCCTGCTACGACCGCCTGTAAAAATAGCTGACGAATCGCCACATAACTTTGCTTTTCACGCTTCAGCTCGACCGCCTCATAACTTTTCACTGGCGTATTTGTAAACGTTGTCGTACCACTCGCTGTTAGCTGCTGTCCAAAACCGTCCCAGTCGTCATAAATAGCCACGCCTTCACGGTTCGTCGGGATAAAGCTCACAAATACCGTATCTCCTTCACCAGCCGATACGACCGATACCCAATCCGCATATAAAGTACCTGTTGTAAAAAACTTCGTACCGTTTAACACATAATCATCTCCCACCTTGCTCAGCACAGTTTCATACTGCTTTGCTCCTTGTGGATTAGATGAAATTTCCGTCGTCGCATTGCCGACTAAATCGCCCTTGGCTACAATTTGCAAACGACGCGTACGCTCTGCACTTGACGGTGCTGCTAAATTATCCTCGACAAACACAAAATGCGCGCGCAATGCATGAGCTACATCCGGATCAGCCTTCGCTAATTTTCTTACAACCTCAAATAGCTCAACATTCGTCACACCAGCACCACCAAGATTCTTCGGCAAACGAATGGCTCCAAGCCTTGCCTCTTTAATAAGCTGAAATGCCTTATACGGCAGCAGACGATCATCTTTACGACGGCGCGCCTCTGCATCTTCCTCGATTGCTTTTACTAACTCTTCAAAAGCACCGGAATGAATATCAATCGGCGCTGTTTCTTTTATTGCTTTTACCATTCAAATCTCCCCCTAAATATGACGGCGATTTAGCTTCTTCGCTAATAAATTACCGATAAACTGCACAACTTGCACGATGATAACTAACAACAGCACCATGAAAATCATGACATCTGTTTGGAAACGGTAGTAGCCATAACGAATCGCTAAATCGCCAATACCGCCGCCACCAACCATTCCAGCCATCGCTGAATATGAAATAAAGCTAATTGTCGTCACGGTTACAGCTAAAATAATACCTGAACGTGCTTCATTTAATAGCACGTCTTTAATGATGTAACGCTTCGGCGTACCAAGTGCAATTGCTGCCTCGATTGTTCCATGTGGCACTTCTTTTAACGCCTGCTCTACTAAACGCGCAAAATACGGAATCGCTGCGATCGATAACGGTACCGATGCTGCTAGTGGTCCAACCGTTGTTCCAGCAACTATACGCGTAAACGGAATTAACACAACGAGCAAAATAATAAATGGAAACGAACGAACTAAGTTGATCGTATAATTTAAGACGCGATTGGCAACCGCATTCGGCTGAATAGAGCCCTTTTCCGTTAAGAACACGTACACGCCTAGTGAAGTCCCAAACAGTATAGCTGCCGATAGCGAAATCGCAACCATCATAAACGTTTGAGCGATACTTTCTTTAATTTCCGGTAAAAGCATAATAATATTATCAAACATGGATAACGCCTCCTAAGCGAATATCATGCTGCTTATGCCTGTTTTCCTTCTCACGATGCTCAATGAGTAATTTGCCTATGCTCGTCGTCGCTGTCGGTGATTGTGCCAGCGTCAGCTCTTCTTGAATCGCACCTTTTTCCATGACAGCAACACGGTGGCACAACGTATTGACAACCTCCATCTCATGCGTAACGATAACAAGCGTTACACCAAGCTTTTCATTAATCGATTTTAAAAACTCCAAAATATTTTCCGTCGTTTGCGGATCAAGTGCTGACGTAGGCTCATCACATAACAGCACTTTCGGGTTTAACACGAGCGCACGTGCAATCGCCACACGCTGCTTTTGTCCACCACTTAGCTGCGCCGGATAATGATGCACCTTATCACTCAGCTCTACTACCTTTAAAATATGATGAATGCGCTCGGCACGCTCAGACTTTGGCACACCCGCAGCTTTCAACGCAAATTCGATGTTGCCATATACGGTTTTATTCAATAGCAAGTTAAAATGCTGAAAAATCATCCCGATCTCATGGCGCTTCTGTTGTAATTGCTTCAGCTTTAGGGCTGTCAGCTCGAATCCGTCAAACCATACCTCACCTGATGTTGGCGGCTCGATTAAGTTAATCATACGCAGCAATGTCGATTTCCCTGCACCACTAAAGCCGATAATGCCAAAAATTTCACCTTGCTGAATCGTAATCGATGTCGGCTGCACCGCCTCAAACTGCGTAGACTTCGTTTTGTAAACCTTACTAATATTGTTTAACGTAATCATCTAGATTCACCCTTTACTGATTTAATAAAGTTGTTTACTTGGTATTTAGTGTGAAAGGATTCACTTTCGACTCTACGTGCTCGAAAAATAACGGTAGTTCTGTTAATGGATTGCGGAATGCTAGTAACACCTGATCAATGCCGATCGCCTCCAGTTCGCGCAGCTTGCTCGCTACTTGCTCATAGCTGCCGACTAATCCTGTACGGAAGCCTTCATTGTTTGCGACAAAGTCACTCACTGTTTTAGCGTTTTTCCACATCCCTTTCGTTTCTTTGCTCGCCTTAAATTGTGCGATTGCTTCCTCATCTGCTCTTGCTAAAATTACCTCGTATTCAGCCAATGCTTCCTCTTCTGTTTCACGTGCAATAACGTATGCTGCGACCGCGTATTGCAGCGTGCGATTTTCCTGCTGTGCTAAAGTCTTCACCGCCTCAATTTGTGGCTGAAGCTCTTCTATTGGCGCACCATTCATGAAATACACATCTGAATTTTTTGCTGCGACTTGCTGTGACTGTGCAGAGTTTCCGCCTTGATAAATGGCTGGATACGGCTTTTGCACAGGCTTTGGATTTAACGTCCCACCTTGAATGTTGTAAAAGTCGCCGTTAAATGTGAAATCATCCTGCGTCCACAAGCCTTTCACAACTTGTAAATATTCATCCGAACGACGATAACGATCACGGTGATCAATCCAATCAATACCAAACTTCTCCTGCTCCGCCTTGAACCAGCCACTCACTAAATTAATATGGAAGCGACCGCCCGAAATGACATCTAACGTCGAGCCAATTTTCGCTAACGTTACCGGATGAATAAAGCTTGGCAATACCGCCGCCAATAAACTCACACGTGACGTTTGCGTTGCTACTGCACTGACAACTGTTAACGGATCCAGCTGCCCATCCGTCCCATTATTGCCACCGATACGCCCTACGTAACGAATCGGAAATAGGATACCGTGCACGCCTATTTTATCTGCCAGCTGTGCCAGCTCTATGTTATACGCAATATCACTGCGTAATTCTTGTTCAATGTTGGCGCGTAAAAAGCCGCCGCCGATATTAGCACCCCATGTTAAAAATTTCATCGTCTCACCACTTATACAGTTATTTTTTCAAATCTTGGAAGCACGTCTTTTCCGAAACGTAACGCTTCCTCTACATGCGGGAAGCCCGATAGCACAAAGTGCGTCACACCCGCATCAATATAGTCCTGCAACGCCTCTTCAATTTGCTCCGGTGTGCCGACAAGCGCTGTGCCTGCACCTTTACGAATTTTCCCGATACCCGTCCAGCTATATTTATCAAAACGCTCGCCTTGCTGCGCAATTTCCGTCATACGTTTTTGCGCCACTGAATCCGTCTCTTCAAATACATTGTTCATCTTCTCTCGAACGTCCGCATCAATTTGACTAATAATATGGTATGCTGCCTTCCAAGCTTCCTGCTCCGTATCACGTACAACAACGTGTAAACGAACCCCAAACTCTAACGTGCGCTCGTATTTTGCAGCACGCGCCTTCACGTCCTCTAGCTGCTCCTTCACCTGGGCAACCGGCTCACCCCACTGCAAGAACACATCCGCATACTGCGCCGCAATTTCCTTTGCGCTATCCGATGAGCCACCGAAATATACCGGAATACGTCCTTGTTGATACAGCCCAGGCACTAACTGCGCATCCTTCGTTTCGAAAAACTGACCTTTATGACTAAACGTCTCGCCCGTCCAAGACTTCGTAATAACATCTAAAAACTCGCCTGTACGCTCATAACGCTCCTCGTGCCCCGTAAAATCACCGTCCTGACCAAGCTCCTTTTGCAAGCCACCTGTCACAACGTTTACAAGCAAGCGGCCTTTCGCAAACTGATCGAGCGTCGCAGAAAGCTTTGCCGCCACAGTCGGTGCGATAAAGCCCGGACGGAACGCTACTAGCGGTTTAATCCGCTTCGTATTTTGCACGATAGCAGATCCGACAATCCATGAATCTAAATACGGAATGCCCGTCGGTACTAAAATCCCTTCAAAGCCTGCTTCTTCTGTTGCTTGTGCCACCTCAATTAAATAATCTAACGAAGGCTCACGCTGAGGCTTCGCCAGCCCTAAAAATTCGCCATCACCATTTGTAGGCGCAAACCAATAAAAATGTGCTTTTGTCATATTATTTTCCTCCTATAAAATCGATGTCGCAAACTGTGTGAATGCCTGCTGCTGTGGATGATTATTATAATAATTCGCATACGTGCGAACCGGATCTCCTGAATAAAAGCGCTCATACAACGCATGACGCGAACCAAGCGGACTACCGATAAAATCCCACGCCAGCTTGCTAAGCATCGTACGCTTCGTACTATCGAACTCATCAGATGCGGAAAAATATTCGCGCCATTCTGGATGACTCGCAAGCTCCTCTGTCGTCGCTGGTGTCTGTAGCAGCCCCGACGCCCCGATTTGCTGAATCGCCTCTACACCTGTTGCATAATAACGCGTCCCTAAATTACGCGCCGTGCCTAAATATTGACGATTCGGAATAAAAATCCCGTTATGCAACTCTCCTGTATGCTGTGCCGTACGCAGCAACGCCTCAATCGTCTCCACCTGCATGATTAAATTTGCTAAATCATTTTGAACGTTTAAAAAGCCTGTTACATCTGCACTTTTCGCAAGCCCGTACGCAATCCCCGCCACGCTTTGCAGCTTACTTTTTAAACGGACTACCGTTTGATGCTGGCTTAGTGCAGCTGCCACTGGGTCTACCTGCAACTTCCACGCTGCATCCGGATCCTCTAGCACAAGCACATACTCCCAAGGAATGAGTACATCCTCAAAAATTAGCACCGCGTCCATTTCATCATAACGTGCACTCAGTGGTGCATTAACCGCATCACTACTCGCAAACGATTCACGACAAACAATTTGCAAGCCCTGTAAATTAGCCGGAATAATAAACGTATTCGCTAACGCATGCTGTGTATCGCTCCGCTTATGGAACGACGAAATAATATATTCATCTACATAAGGAGCAGCCGTCGCAATGGTTTTAGCTCCGCGTACAATAACCCCTTCTTCCGTCTTTTTGACAACGCGTAGCTGACCATTGTCCGCCTCGACCGTTGCGCGACTACGATTACGCTGTAAATCTTGCGCTGCTGCGGTCGATAGCAAATCGCGATTACGTGAATTTTGATAAATACGCTCAATCTTCGTATCAAAATGTGGAATAATCGTTGCTAAATGCTTACGATTTGCATACCATCCCGTCTCGATTTCACGCGAATACTCCGACAAGCGACTCATAATCCCAAAAGTCGCATCCGCCCAAATTTTGTACGCCTTCTCCTTACGCTGTAAATCCTCACGCGCTGTAGGCACTAAAAACGAAAGATGCGCACCCTCGCATGTTAGCTCCTGCTCCAACGCACCTGTCTGCAACCCTAATAGCTGCTCAATCGTCTGCACTGTCCCGCGAAACGCATGATGCTCCGCAATATTTGTCACGAGCTTGCCACCGTACCAAACACTACGTCCATCCTGCATTCGTTCCTTCAAATTCGTCATACAAACACATCCTGTTTTACTGTCGTCGTCAAGCTATTTAAAAACGTATCCAACCGTTCATCCAGCCATCCTTTATCATAATTTTCAAAAAATAAAGCTTGGATGCGCAGCGGGTCTCCTGTATAAAAACGCTCATATAAATCATGCCTGCTGCCGATTTCACTGCCGACTAGCTCCCAGCCAACCCTAAATAGTGCAGTCTTATCCTGAGCAGAAGTCGCCGCGCCCTCGTAATAACGATGCAGCAACGCCTCTATTCGCTCATCCTCAAAACGATGAATGACTGTTGATGGCAGCTGCGTATAACCACCCGCGCCGATTTCCTTTAAAATGCTCATCGCCCGAGCATAATACTGCGTCCCTAAGTGACGCGCTACTTGTAACGGCACCGCACTCGGCTTATACGCACTACCTTCTACACTCCCTTCCGTTTCCGCCGTCTGTAGCAAACCGTTGATCGTATCGACCTGCATATACAGCTCACCAAGCTTTTGCTGCACATGTAAAAACGTATCCACCGCAATACTTTTCGCAATGGCCGTCGCAAGTCCAGCAACAAACTTCAGCTTTGTCGCCAGACGCACAACCGTTTGGTGATGCGCTAACGTATTTAACTGCTGATGACGATGCGCTGCTGTTGCCCCTTGTGCATGACCACGAATAAAAATACGTTCATTTGGAATAAAGACGTTATCAAAAATGATAACCGCATCCATCTCATCAAACTGGCTCGCCAGCGGATATAGTTCACGATCCGTCTCCGCATGGCTCTTACGACAAATAATTTCAAGCCCTGGCGAATCCGTTGCGACGATAAATAAATTCGCATATTGCTCCTGACCGTCTTCTTTGCTATACGGCGTATTAATAATAATGTCGTCGACGTACGGTGCACCGGTTGCAATCATTTTCGCTCCACTAACAACAACCCCATCCTCTCTCTGTTCTACAACTCGAAGTAACGCATGATCTGCACGCTCTGTAATCGGCTTCGAACGGTCCATTTGCGGATCGGCAATCGCTGTTGTCACTAAACGACGTTCACGCTTTACTAGCTCAAAATAATTCGTTATTTTTTCAGCGAATGTTGCATCATATACACTTAGCTGCTCGCGGTCGATGTAGTAGCCGGTAATAAGGGTATACGCATAATCCGATAAGCGACTCATCATTCCGTAGGACTTGCTGGCCCATGTCTCATACGCCTCTCTCTTTTCTAATAGTTGCTCATACGTTTGTGGAATTAAAAATGCTTTATGCACATTTTGTTGCACTGATTCATCATAAAAGCCAACCTTTCCATCATCAATTAGCTTGATGAGCTGCTTGATTGTTTCAAACGTCCCACGAAACGCAGCGTGCTCTGCTGGCTTTTCTACTTTATTTCCATCGAGCCAAATATTTCTAGCTCCTTTAATTTGCACCATGCGACATCCTCCTTTTAAACAAAAAAAGCTCCAAGCATATCGATGTGATATGAAAGGAGCTCTGGTGGTCCAGTGGCTTTTGTTAAGTTATGTAAACACAATAAACAAATAATTCAGATTAGTCAAGTGTGTTTTGTGTGTTTTTGAATAAAAATAATTTTACTGTGCTCCATTAGATGAAAAAACTATCTCTCTACGATTTTTGTTATTATTTATTTCAAAAATAGTATTGCCAAATGAAAAACCGCTTGGTAAAATCATCCTTAATTCCAATTAGTCTACTAGACTTTTCCGACCGGATCACCGGAGGCGTATATATTTGTCCAACAAATATATGTGTCTCTTTTTTTTGTTTCTAGCAAAATGAGAGACTACACGCAGACGTAATGGATGAACATGAGGCCGACTTATGTCCAACAACATATTTGAGGAGGAATTTTGTATGAAAAAATTTGCATTATTTGTCGTATCTATTTTGACCGTCGTATTGTTAGCAGCTTGCGGATCATCTGATGTCAGTAAATCAGCTAGTACCGATGATACGAAATCTATTCGAATCGGTTTCTCGCCTGGTCCTTACAGTGACCAAGTACGTAAAGGGATCGAGCCTATCTTAAAAGAAAAAGGCTACACGATTGAGTTCGTCGAATTTACGAGCGGCAATGAAATCAATTTCGCCCTTGCAGAAGGCTCACTAGACGCTAACATTTTTCAGCATACAGCGTATTTTGAAAGCTTTATTAAAGAGAATAAATTAGATTTAGTCGAAACAATTAAAGTACCGACAGCGCCGATGGGTATTTATTCTGATAAACTTACAGAAATTAAGCTAGATACTAGTACAAAATACAAAGTGTTAATTCCAAATGACCCACCAAACATTGCTCGTGCACTACGCATTTTAGAGGAAGGTGGATTTTTAACATTAAAATCTGACTATGATCCGCTAACAGTGAGCTTACATGACATTGAGTCATACAAGGTAGAAATTGAGTTTGTAGAAGTAGAGCAAGCACAGCTAGCACGCCTAATTAGCGACGTTGATTATGCTGTCGTAAACGGTAACTATATTTTAGCATCAGACCGTAAGCTTTCTGACAGCTTACTGCTTGAAAACCCACCATTTGAGTACCAAAACTTAATCGCTGTTCGTACAAAAGACAAGGATAAAACATTTGTTAAAGACTTAACAGACGCATACCAAACAGAGGATTTCCAGCAACTGATTGAAACAGACCCACAGTTTGAAGGCTTCTGGCAACCACCATACTTTAAATAACGAAAAAGAGTAGCTTCCCCCAAGCTACTTTTTTCGTTGTTTATTAATACCACACATGCCCAAAATACTGATCAATTAGCTTGCGACAACGTTCTAACATTGTATAGTAGGACTCCACCGCAACATCCGTTTCAGCACCGCTTCTGGACATAATGGACAAAAAAACACGCAACAATAAACAATAGAGTCCTTGCGACTGTAAGACATATCAATTGTGTCGCGTAATTTCTGTGCAGTCTTTGTGCAATGTATAAA
>NZ_JBALMU010000140.1:0-26302 GCF_036962285.1 Bacillus sp. JJ634 | reverse complement strand
ACCATACACTATATATGAACATATGCTCATATAGTTTATTATAGTGTTAAGCATAATTTATGGCGTTATTGTTATAGGCGCTGGGCAATCTGATTTATCTATGGGAGATTACCTAAAGAAGCCCCTCTTTTCTTTTTTCATTCTTTATCAACATATCGTTAACAATGAATAAATGAGGTGTATATTTTATGAACCAACATGACCATTCTTTTTTATCGCCTAATACGGTAGACGAAGCCTCCCGAATTTTCAAAGCATTAGCTGACCCGACTAGAATAAAGATTTTATATTTACTTTCTCAAGAGGAATGCTCTGTCAATCACATTA
The DNA here is from genome assembly GCF_036962285.1 of Bacillus sp. JJ634. Lineage (NCBI taxonomy): Bacteria > Bacillati > Bacillota > Bacilli > Caryophanales > Bacillaceae > Bacillus > Bacillus sp. JJ634. Next base: position 25,975 of record NZ_JBALMU010000140.1, on the reverse strand, counting down.
CTGAAGTATTAGATATGACACAATCAGCTGTTTCCCACCAATTAAGTTTCTTAAGAAATCTACGACTTGTTAAGTATAGACGTGAAGGCAACACGTTTTATTATACCTATAACGATGAACACGTTATTACCATTTTAAATCAAGTTTTATCACACATTCAATGTGAGTAAGGGAGGAATGAACATGGGCCATCACCATGATCACGGACATCATCACCACGGTCACTCTCATAGTCATAATCATTTTGAAGAAACAAGAGAAGGAAATAAAAAAGGGTTAATTGCAGCTTTACTAATTACTACTGGAATTATGTTCTTAGAATTCTTTGGAGGTTTACTCACCAATAGTCTAGCTTTATTATCTGATTCCGGACATATGCTTAGTGACGCTAGTTCCTTATTTCTAAGTTTAATTGCGATATGGTTCGCAGCGAGACCGCCATCACCTAATAAAAGCTATGGATATTATCGCTTTGAAATATTAGCGGCATTATTTAATGGTGTTACCCTATTTGTAATCGCAGGGTTTATCGTTTGGGAAGCATACGGACGCTTTTTCGAACCGCCAACTATTGCAAGTGGAACAATGATGCTGATTGCTTCAATAGGATTGTTTGCCAATTTAATTAGTGCTTGGTCGTTAATGCGCAAAGGCGACGTGAAGAATAATGTTAATTTACGAAGTGCTTATCTACACGTACTTGGGGATGCATTAGGTTCTGTTGGAGCAATTGCAGCTGGTATATTAATGCTTCTATTCGATTGGTATATAGCAGACCCTATCATTTCAGTTTTAGTCGCATTATTAATTTTAAAAAGTGCTTGGGGAGTCATAAAGCACTCGGTTCATATTTTAATGGAGGGTACCCCTCTTACTATTAATCAAGAAGAAGTAAAAGCAGCTCTAAAAGAAATTGATGGAGTCATCGATGTACATGACCTCCATATATGGACCATTACCTCTGGATTAGATTCTTTAAGCTGTCATATACTAATTGAAGATGATAAAAACAGTCAAGAAATATTACAAGAAGCCATTAATAAAATAAAGGATACATTTAAAATAGAACACACAACGATTCAAATTGAAACTTCACTCATTGCTCACAATGAATTAAAAGTATAAAGCGAAACTTCCATCAGTGGGGGACTTACTACCCGTTAAGTGTGGGGATAAACGTGCCATTAAGGTACGTTTTTCTTTTAGTTTGACTTTATTAAATAATATTGTTGATTATTTGAGGGCTCTAGTGTTTGCTCCTTTATTCCCATGAATAATTTCTATATTTTGTCCATATATACTTATAGGCAGAATATAGGGGTGTAAAATGTTTTATATTGGCGTACTAGGTTTCGTTGCAACAGCAATAGGAATTAGTATCGGCGGATTGCTCACAATGCTTTTAAGAAGGTTTCAACAAGGAATCGCAACGATATACGCATTATGCACAGGCTTGATTCTTGGATTAGTTTTTCTAGAGATTGTACCTGAAAGCATTAATCTCGGCGGATGGACCATATTTATTTTAGGAATTGTCACAGGTAGCTTAATTTTCTTGCTTATACACCAAACATATAATAGGGTTACCACCATTACTCATAATTCAAGTAAAGATTTATTTATGCATACGGGTTGCTTATTGGCACTCAGTATCTCAATCCATAACTTTCCTATGGGGATTGCCTTTGGTTCAAGTCAGCATACGGATATAAGCGATTCCATTCTTCAAACACTTATTCTTCATAATATCCCTGAAGGAATAGCAATGTTTACTCCATTACTTTTAGCTGGGCTTGGTATTTATGAACTCCTTCTCTTTACTTGTATTGTTTCTTTACCTGTTGGAATAGGAGCGGTTCTAGGAAGTATAGTTGGCATGGATCACCCTGCCTTATGGGCTTTTATTATTAGCCTTGCTGTAGGAATTATGATCATGGTTACACTTAAGGAAATTTTCTATGAAGCTTTAAGGCACTCATCAATGGTATACAGTTTACTAATATCAGGAGTCGGAGCGCTCATTATTGGTATGTATTTAAAAACAATATAGTTACCTAAACCATGCCTCTCGACTCTTTTTTAGTTTGCGTTGCCGTTCACCAAAAAAAGCCCCAAACGAGGGACTTTCTCTGTTTCGGTATGCCTTACTGCTTACTTTGTAAGGTAACGGTTATTGTTTTCTTATCGTTACCGCGATATATCGTAAATGATACTTTATCGCCAATCTTTTTTTCTGTATACAATTGTTTTCTAAATTCCGTAGCTGTACCGACTTCTACACCATCAACTGCGACAATAACGTCTTCTTGTTGAAAGCCTGCTTCAGCTGCTGCTGAATTAGCTTCAACTCCAGTTATAATTACACCTGACTGAACAGAGTTCTGTACATTTTGCCTATAGTATTGTGGAATGTCGGAAACATTCATTAGACTTACGCCTAAATATGGACGAGTGATTTTTCTAGTTTTAACCAATTGCTCCGCGATGGGAATTACATCATTACTTGGAATCGCAAACCCTAATCCCTCTACTCCACTTTCTGAAATTTTCATACTGTTAATCCCGACGACCTCTCCACTCGTATTAATTAATGCTCCCCCACTGTTACCAGGATTAATCGCTGCATCCGTTTGAAGTACATTCAATTCCCATTCTCCCGCAGAAGTATCGACAGACATTGTGCGATTTATAGCACTTACAATCCCTTGTGTAACAGACCTAGAAAAATCAAGGCCGAGTGGATTCCCAATTGCTAATACGCTTTCTCCTGGACGAACACTGTCCGAATTACCAAAAGTAAGCCCTTCTGGTGCATCAGAAGCATCAATTGTTAAAACAGCTAAATCCGTTAATGCATCGGCCCCTACCACATCAGCTTTTGTTTTCGTCCCATCATATAAGGAAATCTCGACTTTAGCTGCTCCTTCAATGACATGGTTATTGGTAATAATATAAGCTTTTTCATTCTCCTTTTTCCAAATCACGCCTGAACCTGTACCACTTTCAACCGTTTCACTTTCTCCATTAGCCGCTCGAGCGTTCCGTTCTCCAAACCAATTTTTCGTTTGGGATTCTTGATAATTTACGACACCTACAATCGATTTTGAGGCATTTTCAACTATATCAGCAATGGAATCGCTATCCACATTACTTGTAGATACCTTTTGAACATTTGCATTTGATGTTTGGGTTGTGACAGTATCCGTTTCTTGCTTTTGATCTTTATTAATATAATCACCAGCAACCAGAAAGACAGAAGAAGTGATTAAAGCAGCAACCGTACTTGATATAATAGATGTCACTAAGGGTGATTTTTCTTTTTTTACTTTTACTTGCTCTTCATTGAATGGTTCCATATCCCGCTTCCTCCTATATGCAATACTTCTTTCAATGTCGTTATCATACAGGAAAAAGCTTAAGAAATTCTTAACGAAAGCAGAAAAAAAGACGAACATTAATGTAACGTTCGTCTTTTTCTTTTAAAAGCTACTACGTTCGATCCCGTAGGAATAACCCTCTCCCCCTTTTCTGTATTCATCACCATTTCCTCCATCACAATAAAAAACATACCAACTAAAAAGATAGCTAGTGAAGTAATTAAAAGCATTAATCCGATAATAGAAAACAAATAATCTTTATTATACTCGCTGGCAAAGAGACTTAAAATGAAGATACCTAGACCAATTACACCAGCCGTACCGCACATCCATTTTAAAGGATTTAATATTTTCAAATGCTCCTCCATTCATCTCCCTCCTCTTTTTACCATTCTAAACCAATTAACAGATTCATCCAACATCATTTTACTTATTTTACCAATAAAAAAAAACCTACACCTATTAAAAAATTAAGTAGGTGTAGGTTTTCATTTAACATATCTATCAAACTCTAAAATTCGATTTCCAATTTTCTTATAGAGCCTTTTTGTATCTTCAACAGAGGTCGTTTTTCCATCATTGCATTATATCATATACTTCTTTTGTTTTCGGATTTACCCCGTACCATCCCCATGTAGCTGTATGGCCGTATTCATTATCCTCTACACTTTCAAATACTTGAAAAATATAATCGCCTTTTTCATCATCATGATCATACTGAACACGTAGATATGGATAATCCTCAATTTCGATAAAGTCTTTAACTAATTGCTCTGCTTCTTGAACAGTTAGTTTTTTAGAATCTTCCTTATTCTGATTCTGCTCCTTTGGAACATCAGCACTTGATGAATTTGACGAATTTGATGAATCTGATGAATTCGAATCAGTCTCCGTTTTTTTCGGTTCTGTGTTGACTTCGTTCTTCTCTGGTTCTTTAACGTCTGCTGGCACTTCAATATTTTGCTCCTCAAGTGCCGCCTCTTCTTCAGGGCTCAATGTTTCTTCTTCTACTGCATCAGATGAATCTTCATTCATATGATCAATCTTCGTTACCCATTCATCCGCAATCTTAACCATTTTTTTGCCTAACTTTGTTTTAGCTTCGTATCCCGCTCCTTTTTCAAAAGCTGTTAAAGCGGCTTCAAAGTCTTTCTCTTCGTAATGACTGATTCCATCAGCAAGGTATTTAGAAAGCTCCATCAATTCCTTTGCTTCATCCGTTTCTTGATCCTTGTACGCTAATGTAAACGCATCATACGCTTCCAAATAATTTTCTTCTTGCACTTGCTCTTTTCCTAAATCCATATTGGCATCATATTCCCTTGATGTACAACCCGTAACCATTAATAAAAATGTCAGTACAACCAATGCTGTTACTCTCTTTCTCACCTTGGCACCTCTCGTGTAATTAATCAGTTTCATATTCTTTTATTGTATCACGAATGACATGACAGATAATACTAAACACTGAATAACAGGAAATAAGGACGTGAATTTGGATGGATTTTTTTCAAAGCCAGGAATCCCTTACTTCAATAGAGTGGATTTTAAGGGCTGTCGTTGCTTTTCTTTTCTTATTCTTTATGGCAAAAATAATGGGACAACGATCGATTTCTCAGTTACAACTACTTGATTTCATTATAGCCTTATCGATTGGAAACATTATTGCCCATCCATTGTCTGATGAAGGGTTAGGTCTGAAAGGCTCGATGATTACCATGACCGTTTTAGTTACTTTATACTTAATTGGGGTATTTGCGAGTCTGAAATGGAAGAAACTTCGACATTTTATCGATACTCCGTCCTTCTCACTTATTGAAAATGGGAAGATTATATCTAAAAACTTAAAAAGAGCGAGAATATCTATTGATTTTTTATTATCAGAATTGAGGAAGGAAAAAATCGAAGACGTTCAAAAGATAGCACTTGCTTTGTGGGAACCGGATGGTACGATTTCATTTTTCTTGCATTCACAATATCAAGCGATGACCCCAGCGGATATGAATATAGTGACTAAACCATTTACTTTTCCTAGTACAATTATTAAAGAGGGAAAAATTGAATTCAAAGAATTACATCGTATTGGTAAGAACGAAAACTGGCTAAAACACAAAGTTAAAAGCCTATACGATGCAGACATACACGATATTTTATTAGGAACCATTGATCAAAACGATCAATTAAAAATCTTTTTATATCATTAAGCACAGCTAAAAAAACAGAGAACTCCAAACTAAATCCGTTTGAAGTCTCTGTTAAAACGCATTGCTATTACAAAATTATCTTACTATACTCTATGAGTAGTTAATTATGCATTACATAGGCGGTTATTACTTATTCCCTGGAGCAGGCTGGTCCACACCTCTTACTCGATGTCGATGCCCATCGTTTTCTGTTGTATAAAAATCATAATGATGGACGTGCATTCCATTTCCTACAGGGATAGCAGGACCTGAATATGCCTGATAATGATGGGTATGCCCATCTTCAAAGAGCACATATCCTTCCGTGTAATGAATATGGTTCCCATCTTGAGTTTGAATAGGAGGAGAAGTAACATCTAAACACTGATGAACATGACCGTCATTTACAGATGTATAGTCAACAGAACCATGATTATGGCTTGGTACAAATCCCGGTACAAAATCATCTTTACCTACACGATTCATCTTGAACCTCCCATACAATATAATTAAGATGTTATTGCTGTTCACTCATTTTCTTAGCATCTAATCGATTTTCCAATACGTGAATCATGTAAAGGAAATGATCCGCTTCACGTACCACATGATCGGCTAGAAGCGGATTAATTACGCTTTTGATTTGGCATGACTTAATAAGATCTAACCCTGCTTGCTTAAAAGCCCGACGTTCCGAAGTAGCATTTTCACTGTCCTGATTCATTTTACCGATAATAGGATATGTAGGCTGTTTGCGATATAACATCGATTCTACGTCCCTTGCTTGATTTAATAGGATTTCAAAATCATCTCCAAATTTCTGAGCTGTGTGTGCTAAATTTCTTTCAGATTGATCCAATAGCGAAGCAATAAATCTAGAGTGTTCCATCATAATTCGTAGCCAAAATACATTCTCATTAATAATGGCATCTTGAATGGGTTCTAATATTCCTTTAAAATCTATTTTCCGTTAAAGAACGTTCAATAAAGTGTTGTTCCGTTAACGACTCTGGTTTGGCCGCAAATGATTCAGGTGGAAGTAACATACGATTAAACTCATCTGTACTTACATGATCAGGTATTTGCGGCTGATTTTGCATGCTCCTCCTCCTTTCTTATTCTGACTTACCTTTAGTTTATTGGCTCCATACTTGAATTATGTTATGAACTAAAAACCTCTTACAAACGCTTCTTTACTCCTTCTCTATCTTTCTTTTAAAACAATAGAAAGAAAATCTATCATACAACAAAAAAACACCCCTCAATGCGGGTGTTTTTTATTAATGATTTTGCTTATAATACGTAACGGCCAATACAAGGGCTGCTACGAATCCTCTGACGATATCCATTACATAAATAAGGTACTCTGACCTACTAAATATTACGCTGTAGTTTACCCAAACGTCTTTTCTCTACTTTTTCAAGGCGCTCAGCTTGATTCAGCTTCACTTCAAACAACGTAATTGGATCACGATACACTTCTGGGTTTTCCCTCATATGCAGAAGCGTCTCTTGATACTCTTTCGTTTCCATTTGTGTTGTATCAATTGTCTTTTGCAGCATAGAAAATGCGCTTCTAAAGAACAAAGTAATATCACGTTCAATTGACTGCTCGAATAGTTCAAACTGAGCTAAGAAACGATCACTAATCATAAGTGCGACATCAAGGAAATCTTCATTTTCCAAATATTTTTTATAACGATTATACATCGATGCCTTGTTTTGAGGAATTGCTCCTAACAGTTTCCCAGCTCCTTTAAGCAATAATTGCGCTGGCGTGCGTCGAAGCAAAATATTTACATTTTCTATTCGAATGCCACTTGTCATTCTATCCGCATCTCTTCGCCAATCATCGAGCACTTTAAAATCACCAAGTAAGCCAATCCGTTCTTCTTGATATAATTCATTAAAGCCACTGCTTACGTCATCCATAAACTGCTGACTTTGAGTAAATTCCATTTCGGACTCTGAAATCCATTTTTGCAAAGAATGATAGTAATCTGGCATTAAAGTCTGCTTAACATATTCTTGAATTTTTTCATTCATTTCTTGATTTAATTGCACATGAACTTGACTAAAATCACTATTTTCCGTTATTAAATTAGAGCAGTTATGCAGGATTTCAGGAATTTTTGTAAATATTTCATTTTTGACTTCTTCCTTAAACGAACGATACGATTTAGTAATCGTTTTAATTTTTTCCTTTTCCAAATCAGCTAATTGATTCATCGCTCCGTTGAGCTTCTCTACCATTTGTTCATTCCAAGCAATCGAATGTTCCCATCTTCTTTCCGTAGACGCCCGCTTTTCTAACAAATAAGTTAACGTCTGATGAATAAAATTCAGTACCTTCTCTGTCCGCTTTTCTTTCCAATCATGTTGACGATAATTACTATTCATAAATAGTGCAAAATCATTCAGTTGCTTGCTACCTTCATACTTATTCGAAAAAGCAAACACTTTCGCCTTTGGAAAGTACATATTTACTTTATTCCATGTTTCATCTTCCATCTGCATAGCCACTTGATCGCTATACACGGTATCCATTTTATTTAATAAAAAGTGAATCGGAATTTGCGGTGCTGCTGCTTGAATGTCTAATAATAAATCGCGCTCCACTCCTGTAAAAGGAGCCCGTGCATCTAACACAAATAATAGTCCATCGCTTCCTGCTAAATGATGTTGAAAATCGGAAGAAATCGTTTTTTCTCCATTAAACCCTGGCGTATCAACTACACGCAACGTTTGCTTTTGCAAGTAATCACTTGAAAGGTGGATATCCATAATGGACCCTTTTTGACCATTTGTCTCACCTAACTCCGTTACAATATTTTGTTCATCCCCCGTAATTTCGATGATGGCTGATTCCGAGCTATCTTGAACACTAATCGTACCAGAATAATCATGCACTGCTAATGTTTGACCAACAAGTGCTTCCATAAAGGATGTTTTCCCGCTGCCAGCACTTCCCGCAAGAAGAAGACGATAAGAATTGGTATTGATTAACTCACGAATCATCCACTTTAATTTATAGCCAACGGCTAATTCATTCTCCTGCGCCCAAGCAACAATCGACTCGAATAACGTTTCGCTTGCCGCTAGGCCACCCTTCACTTTACTTGATTGATTTAATATCCCCTCTGCCTCGTGAACAATTAACATATTCATTGATTCAGGGAATACCTTGCTCCATGAAGCTACAGCTGCCGCTGCATGAATAGTCTGCTCTCCATTTGAAATCTTCAACCAGTTTTCTAATAGACTTGGAATAACGGGCTTCAAATCACGAATCAAGTACTTTCCTTCCAGTAAACGAGAAAATGCTTCTTGATATTGATCGGATAAATCATTCCATCCATGCTCTTTACTATGCTCGCCTTTGCCAATTAATTCTGTAATAACCTCTAACCAATTAAAATACGAATCCGTGTACTTATAATTTTTCCATAGAGCTACAGCCATCTTTTCAAATCGAACTGGTTCAAGCTGATATAATGATTCCAACGTACGAGCAAAATAATCTGGAGCACTGGATTGAGCAACCCCTTGCTTAATATAGGCATGCAATACATCAAACCATGCCATAGATTCTGTCCGAATACTTTCATTAACAGCTAATTCAATAGCATTCGGCCAATCCTTTTGCTCTTCAAAAAAAGCACGAGCCATCTTCGTTACATTCGGATAGTCTGGATCAAATGCAACCGCTTCTTTAATGACATCACGTGCTAATGGATGTTTCACCCCAACGATATAAAGAGAAAACAATTGCAAAAACACTTCCATCTTCAACACTGGATTATCAGTCGAAACATCTTTATAAATCGATTCTGCTGTATCATATAATTCTAATTCAAAATACGCATCTGCAATATTCTTCTTTGCCCATGGACCAAGTTTGCCCTCAATGTTTTCCCATTTAAAAATGGCTGCTTCATAATCAAGATGTTGAAAATATACTTCCCCTTGTGCAAAACGAATATCTGTTAAATTAGCAATCTCTTTCTTGTTTTCTTCTATAAAAAGTTCTCCTAAAGATTCAATTGGATGCTTTTCTTTACCTTCTATAAGTATTTCGTAAAACTTTTTTTGAATTAATTGCTCGTCCATTCTCACGCCTCCACCCTTATATTTTTACAATATGTTTATTTAAAAGGCTTCCGTAAATACGATTGTTGATAAATGATTTTTTGGCTTATATGTGAAACCTTGGTTTTGCCCATCCTGCAGTATAGCCATGTAAAAATCCACTTTTAAATCATTATTTTAACAAAATAGGTTTGTTATACGATGTCACAACCTTTACATTTTCAACACAGAAATTGCACTTCTGTAAAGATTTTAATAAAAATGATACGTAATTTCCAAAATATACACTATCAAATTAACAGATTTTTACATATTTAACCAGTTGCAAACATCCTAAACTTACATCTCAAAAACTGGTATAATCCATAGTCTAATGATACAAAAAATCCCCATTGACTGTCTTCTCAATGAGGTTTTTCTTCGGTCAAACCCCCATACGTTTTCGTTGGTTGTTTGGTTTTTTAGTTAATTGATTTTTTAGTGGTTTAGCGGTCTTTACAACCCCTGTTTCTTTTGTTCCTGCTGTTGTCTGAGCTTGCTTTTGTGCCAACTTCTGCTTAATGGCATCCGCCAAACTCATCTTTTTAGTTTCAGACATGCTATTGTCTCCTTTTAACTTTCATCTGACCTATCTTCATTATAAGCGAAAACACCAAACAAAGATACTGATCCTGCATCTCATAATCCCAATTGAAAACTTTTTCCTACTTTGCTATATTGTTTGAATAGATGCAAAACTACTTACTTTTTTAGAAAGGTCGCGTTTGCGAATGAACAAATCATTAGTTATTTTATTTTTAGTTTTGGCCAACTTGTTTTGGGCTGGCAATTATGTATTTGGTCAATATGTCATAAACGAAATGTCACCTATACAATTAACCTTCTCACGTTGGCTTCTTGCAACGTTCTTATTAATTCCGATTGCCCACTGGATTGAACGCCCTCATTGGAAGCAAGTGTGGAAGCAGTGGAAAATTCTCTGGATTATGGGTGTACTCGGAATTATTAGCTACAACCTTCTCCTTTATTGGGCACTGAAATACACAACTCCACTGAATGCAGCACTCGTTAATTCTATTAATCCAGCTGTTATCGTATTTTTTTCTGCGTTTTTATTACGAGAGCGAATTTCTCTAAAAAATGGAATTGGCCTGCTCATTTCCTTATTAGGTGTTTTACTCGTGTTAACGAAAGGGCAGCTTCAAGAAGTTCTTCACCTTACCTATAACAAAGGTGATGTATTAATGATTGCAGCCATTCTCGTCTGGACATTTTATTCAATTATTGGAAAAAAACTTAAAAATATTCCCCCCATTTCCGGGACATCTATATCTGTTATTCTAGGACTTATCACTTTATTGCCATTTGTTCTTTTTTCCGAGTTTAATTATCAGCTTAGTAACCAAGCCATTATTGGTATTTTGTATATTGCTCTCTTTCCATCTGTTGGTTCCTTTATCTTTTGGAATAGCTCGTTACGCCATATTAATGCTAGCCAAGCCGGGATTTACCTTAACTTAATTGCTGTTTTTACCGCTATTTTAAGTTTGATTTTAGGACAAACGATTACACTCGTACAAATTGTCGGCGGCCTGCTTGTCTTTATTGGAGTTTACCTATCTAGTCAGAAAGCCAAACTACAGAGTACGAATTCTTAATAATAACGGAACCGCCCCTTGAATAAAGAGGGGCGTTTACGTTATCTTTTGTAATGTAACAAAATTTAATGAAAAAAGGTGTGCTGTTTTTGCGGATTAATAAATATATTAGTGAGTCAGGAATTACCTCCAGACGTGGAGCAGATAAATGGATTGCAGAAGGTCGCGTAACCATTAACGGAGTTGTTGCGGAGCTAGGAAGTCAAGCTGAACCTGGCGATGATGTGCGTGTAGATGGAAAACCTATTACAATTGAGCAGCAATATGTCTATATTGCTCTTAATAAACCTGTTGGCATTACAAGTACGACAGAAAGGCATATTAAAGGCAATATTGTGGACTTTGTTAACCATCCACTTCGAATTTTTCATATCGGTCGACTCGATAAAGATTCAGATGGCTTAATTTTACTAACAAATGACGGTGACATCGTAAATGAAATTTTGCGAAGTGAAGGTAAGCATGAAAAAGAATATATCGTAACGGTCGACCAACCTATTACCCCTGCGTTTCTCAAAAAAATGGCTGCAGGCGTAGAAATTTTGGACACGGTAACCTTGCCTTGTAAAGTCACCCAATTGTCTAAATATGTGTTCAAAATTATTTTAACGCAAGGGCTAAACCGTCAAATTCGGCGTATGTGCTCAGCTTTAGGCTATCAAGTACGAAGCTTGCAGCGAACACGTATTATGAATATCCGCTTAGATGGTCTCGCTGTCGGTCAATGGCGTGATTTAACAAAAGAAGAGCTAAATGAATTATTTAAACAATTGAATTATACCCCAAGACAACGTTGAATAACGATATACTCCCCTTTTCAAGAGATCAGCATCGCTTCTGATCTCTTTTTATGCACATTTTTCTGAAAATTCCATAAATTCTACATAATGTTGCAGGATATAACGATTCAACTAAAGAATCAACAAATATACTTATCAAGTGGTTAAAAAAAAGGGGGATAGTTATGTCAGTCTGTAATGAAAAGAGAGTAGAACTTTTAGCTATACAAAAAGTAAGCGGTCAATTTTTTTTACGAATCCGATTACTATTAGACCAAGAAATCCAGCTAGTTTGGGAAGTTGATGAAACAACAGCTAACAGTTTACAAGCTACAGCTAAGTTTGAAACCGGCGCTAAATATTACCTATCCTTTTATCATTCTTGGGATGCCCGAGAAAAGAAAAAAGTGAGCTGCATCACTCGAACCTACCTTGGCAAAAGTAATAAAAACATTTTTTCATGTTCAAAAGAATATAGCCAAAACTTGAACTTACTGAAACCTATTCAGCAAATCAAACAGCTTCATGCTCTACCCTTCTTATCTAGTCCACATTCACTTAAGCAAGACAAAGAGATAACCAGCCATCAAGGGACTACATATATACCCTTTCTTTCTCCTAAGCTGGCCTGGATGGCAGTCTTTATTATGAGTCTCTTCGCATTTCTAGGATTGAATGAAACTAAACCTGTGAAGGCCGAAGCATTAAATAATAAGATAGTCGTAACAGTAGCCTCTGTAATACCTGAAGAAAAAGAGAGCATTCAACAGCCTGCTATAAAGCTAAAAAAATCGATGAACTATACCGTCCCTAGAGGTTACGTAGCTCTTACTTTCGATGATGGCCCTTCTAAATATTCTAAGAAAATAGTAAACATTTTAAAAAAATATAAAGTAGGCGGTACGTTTTTCTATATTGGAACAAACGTGAAAAACCGGCCTGAAGATGTAAAATACACGAAAAAGAATGGCTTTTCAATCGGCAGCCATTCTATGAATCACCCAAAATTCACAAGTCTTTCTTACCAAAAACAAGAAAAAGAATTAACACAAGCCAATACCATCATTGAAAAAATCACGAAGGAACCTGTCACTCTGTTTCGGCCACCTTATGGTGCTAAAAATCTAAATACAAGTAAACTAACTAAAAAATACAGTCAGAAGATGGTTATTTGGAGTATTGATACTAGAGATTGGGAAAGCCGCAATGCAAAAAAAATCCTTACAGTAGTGAAAAGTTCTAAAACATCCGGATCGATTATTCTTCTGCATGAATCATCAGCCGTTGTTGAGGCCTTACCTGATATTATTAAACATTTACAAAAAGAAGATTTAAAGATTGTGAATCTACAATAACTGACTAGGCAGATGCAACACTATAAACATGCATAACAGACTGCAGCTCAAGCTGCAGTCTGTTATTTTATCACTTAACGATTACTTCCAATAAGCTAGGGAACGTTTTCTCAAAGATTGTCTGAATTGTTCTGTTGATTTTAGTAGAACTGTATTAGTTGCATAATCCATAATAACCCCAAAACGGCGAATAACATCTAATTTATCAATCTCTCCAGTTTGGAACTGTTTTTCTACTATAACAGGATCGAGCTCTAGCCATTTTTTACGATTATTTCTTATAAACTCTCGCTCTCTTTTTGTTGCTTCATAGTCAATTTCAAATAAATCAAGATCCCGATCAATTTCTTTAATGACAACCCCATAATCTTTTCTTGCTCTTTCAACCGAAACATATTCATCAATCACATCTTCTAAGACGGCTTCTACATCTCTTTCAAGAGCATCCCCCAATCCACCTCCACCTGCAGAAGGTCTGACAAAGGAGTCACCGCTTTTTACTTCTACATTTGAAAAAATGGTTCCCAAAAATTGTTCATCCTCTCTTCCAGGATTTAGCCATGCTCCATGTGGATAAGAAGGAAGCCCTCCAAAAATCCCCCATGTCAGGGAACGAGACCTGTCACAACAATAGGACATAACCGTATTTTTTATTTCTGTTAAAACGCCGCCTTTTTCAACCCCACAACCACCACGATATTTACCAGGGCCTGCTGAATCAGTAATAATTTCATGTTTAGTCGTAATGACCGGGGATAATCGTTCTTGGCCTTCACACGGCTGAACACTTAAACCTACTCCAAACACTGGCGAAGTTGCATTTGCTCCATCTCGATCATAACGACCACCATGTCCGCCAGCCATCCAGTCGTACCACATAAAATACTGATTTTGCTCGTTTCGTAAATCATTGCCGCCAATCAGTAAGTATTCTAGATTGAAAGAACAGGCAAGAGCTCTTTCCGGCATAATGTTCGACCAAAGTTCAAAGCAAGCATTCATAATCTTCTCAAATGTTCCTGAACAAAAACCGGTTACAGCGATGGGGCTTGGAGCATTCACAACAGAATTCTCCGGTAAAATTACTTTAACAACTCGATAAAACCCTGAATTTAGAGGGACTTCTGGAAAGAATGTTTTTGTCCCTGCATAGGCGGCTGATAAAGAGGCACCGAATCCTGAATTCAGAAAACAACCGATATAAGGATGAGAACCTGTTAAATCGTATAAAATTTCCTCATCTGAAATAGTCATCTTTACTTGAATCGGAATAAGGCCATCTCCTACTTCCGGGTCCATATCAATGTAATCTACCGTTTCCCATGTTCCTTTCGGCAAAGATTTTATTTTTGTTTTAGCTAACCGCTCAACATAGTCTTGAACTTCTTCAAAAGCAATCAATGTTGTTTCTAAACCATATTTTCTAATGGTTTCAAGGAGCTGAGCCTGCCCTACTTTTGCTGCCTCAACTTGTGAGCGAAGATCTCCAATTCTTTCTTCCGGAACACGCATATTCAACGCTATAAGATTTACAACATCCGCTAAGTATCTACCTTTGCTATAAATGCGAACAGGTGGAATTCTAACACCCTCTCCGTAATGCTCCTTGGCGGTAACATCAAAAGAACCTGGAGTTGTCCCTCCCATATCTGCCCAGTGACCATTTGTTTGCATGAATGCAATTAAGCGATTATCATGAAAGACCGGTAATACTACACGTGTATCATTAAAATGGGTACCTCCCCGGTATGGATCATTAACTAAAAAAGCGTCCCCAGGATGAATATCATCACCAAAATCCTCTAAGACAGCTTTGGCGGTTAAATGCAGGGTCCCAACGTGTACAGAAATATCTTGTGTTCCTTGCATCACTGTGTTTCCCTCAGCATCACAAAGAGCACAACTGAAATCGCGGTTATAAATAACAAATGAATAACAGGTCCTTAGTATTTGTTCGGCCATTTGATCTACAAGGTTGATAAAACTGTTTTTTAATACCTCGAATGTAACAGGATCCAAGCGATTAGTCGTTTCCTTTTGAATCAGTTCAGGTCTATTCATAGCTATTTCACCCCTCGTCTTATTTGTTCACCGATATAATTAAGTTTCTATACACATCTACTTTCGCAGTAAAGCCTGGCGGGATTACCGTCGTTGTATCCAACTGATCAATAATAGCCGGTCCTTGAATTTCAGAAAGAACAGGAATATCCTCACGGTTATAGACATTTGCAGGGACAAACTTTCCATCGAAATAAACATCTCTCACTTCTTTTAAAGCACTCTCCAGTGTGCCCGCTGGTCCATACTTCGGAAACTCTGGTTTCGGTACCGTTCCGATGACAGTGACTCGCAAACCATAAATTTCAACTAATTGTTTATCATCTGAAAAGGCAAATTCACGTTGATGTTCTTGGTGAAAAGCCTCTAATACGCTGTCTAATGATTGAAGTTTATCACTGACTGGTATAGCTAATGAGCGCCATTGCCCCTTGTATCTCATATCCACATAACGCATAAGTGTGGACTGATCACTTCCAACGCCTTCCTCTTCTAATAATTTTTCAGCCTCTTGTTCCATCCCGCTGAATTCATTCTCTAATTCTTCAAGTGAAACATGATGAATATTCTTCACATATGTTTTTGAAATGTCATGACGAACATCTACTAATAAGCAGCCCATGGCAGCGGCAACACCAGGATGAGGCGGAACAATGATAGTTGGAATATCCATATCTTTTGCTAACTGAGCACCATGTAACGGCCCAGCCCCTCCAAAAGCAACAAGAGCAAAGTCACGTGGATCATAGCCACGTCTTACCGAGATTAATCTCAATGCATCACACATGTTAGCATTAGCCACTTCAATAATTGCATTAGCAGCTTCTTCAACTGTATAATTAAACTCCTTGGCAATCTTTTCAACAGCTTGTCTTGCTTTTTCCTTATCCAACTTCATAGTTCCATCTAATAAATCGACTCCTAGACGGCCAAGAACTAAATTGGCATCGGAGTTGGTCGCTTCCGTTCCTCCTCTTTGATAACAAGCAGGCCCGGGAACTGCACCAGCACTTTGTGGTCCGTTTCTGAGAGAACCGCCTTCATCCACCCACGCTAAACTTCCTCCGCCAGCTCCAATTGTCAAAATTTCAATGCTCGGAAACCCAATTGGATATCCATATTCAATGTACCAATCTTTTGTAATCCTAATATCTCCATCATACATAAGAGAAATATCTGTACTCGTCCCTCCCATATCAAGTCCTATGGCATGATTAAAACCACAAAGTTTGGCAATATGCTTACTAGCGATTGCACCGGCAGCAATACCCGAGCTTGCAAGCCTTGCAGCATAACGTGGAACTGTACTAGACGTCATGACGCCGCCACCAGAGTGTAAAACTAGAATATCTCCTTCATACCCTTTTTTCTCCATTTCCCCCTCTAAATTATGAATATATCTACTAATAATCGGCCCTAACACTGCATTAATAATCGTTGTACTCATGCGTTCATGCTCAAAAATCTCCGGCAATACTTCACTCGATGTACAAATGTAAACATTCGGTAATTCTTCTTGGATAATTTCTTTTACTCGTGCCTCGTTCGCGCCATTCACATAAGCATTTATAAAACAAACAGCAATGGACTCCGTACCGCGCTTATCTAGTTTTCTAGCAAGCTGACGCACTTCTTCTTCATCAATTTCAGTAAGTACGTTACCGTCATAATCCGTTCTTTCTGTTACTTCAAACCGATCTCTTCTTGGAATATAAGGTTTTGAAGTATCTTGATACATATCCCATATGTCAAGCTTTGTTCCGCGTCGAATCTCTGGAACATCCCGAAAACCTTTTGTCGTAATAAGTGCCGTTTTAGGCAGCTTTCTTTCAATTAATGCATTCGTACCAACGGTTGTACCATGGGAAAAGATTTTAATATCTTGACCATTTAACTGAGCTTTTTCAATTCCATCTAAAATTCCACGCTCTGGATTCGAAGGTGTTGATGATGTTTTCGTTACAAAAACCTTTCCTGTCTGCTCATCAAAAACAAATACATCTGTAAATGTGCCACCTACATCAATTGCTAGTCGAGTTTGAGTCATATTAGCTTCCCACCTTTTTATTTTTAAGTTCTGTTAAATAACGTTGTTGATAGTCTATTTTTAGAATGATCAGTCGATAGGACCTATACTAAGTGATTGATATTTTGTAGTCGTCTTATTGAAATGATTCATGTAAGTAGTATAAATTTTATGTGTAGAGGTATAAATGTGGATGAAATCTCCTTCTTGTCCAATATTATTGAAGAAAGAGATTTGTTAAAGTGCATGATAAGTTTGATCGTTTTTCATAAGAGTCTTCTATAACATATAACCTATTACTGAACTTTTTCACTAGGCTCATTCACTGCCTCTGTGTATGTCATTGTGTTACGGTTATAGTTCGCTCTCATGATAAACATAAGGAAGAATCCAATTCCCCACCAGCCTGCAAAGATTAGCCACTCATATGGCCAAATGAGCGCTGCCGGCATTCCAGGTAAGTATAAGGAAATAAAACCTATACTTAATATAAAAGCAGTCCAGCCTACCGCATTTGATTTCCCAGCACGGAAAGGACGCACCATATCAGGTTCATTCTTGCGTAATTTTACAAAGGCAAGTGCCACACAGAAGTAAGCAATAACGATGGCAAGGCCCCCTGCATCAACCAACCATACTAACATCGGTCTGCCCAACAATGGAGCAATCGTCGATAAAGCCCCTATAAATAAAATAGCATTAGTCGGAGTATTATTTTTAGGGTGTAACTTACCGAACCAAGCTGGAATCATCTTCTTTTCTGCCATCGAATAAAGCACGCGGCTGCCTCCAATAATAAAGGCATTCCAACTTGTCAAAATTCCAGCTACACCGCCCAGGATTAAAATAGTAGCAAAAAGACTGGAACCATAAACTGCAGCCATAGCATCTGCTGTCGGTAAAACAGAACTACTAAGCACGCCCTTATCTAAAGAAATTCCGACTGCAAAAATCACGGCTACATAGAAGAATACAGCAAAACCAACAGATGTAATGAGGATCTTTCCGATTGATTTAGGAGGTACATTCATTTCTTCCGCCGTTTGCGGAATGACATCAAAGCCAACAAACATGAACGGTGTCATAACGAGAACAGCAATGACTCCTGCTGTTCCACCAACAAACAGTGGTTCTGCATTTGAAAAATCACTAGTAATAGTCGCTCCAAAAATTAACATTAACCCAATAAGCGCTATTACAATCGTTAAAACCATTTGAAGGATAGCCGCTGATTTCATTCCCAAGTAATTAATAATCGTAACGAATATAGAACCGGCTACTCCAACAAGTACCCAAGATAAATAGACATCATATCCAGTTATAGTATACATATATCCAACCTTATAATTAGGAAAGATATATTCGACAACAGTTGGCAAAGCCACAGCCTCAAAAGCCACAACCGAAATATAACCGAGTGCTAAGGCCCAAGATGCCACGAACGCAGCTTTAGGGCCTACTCCTCTCAGTACGTAAATAAGCGCTCCACCTGTTGTCGGCATAGCCGAGGCTAGTTCCGCATATGTCAGACCAACGAATATTACTAATACTCCACCAATGACAAAGGCGATCATCGCCCCAAGTGTTCCTGCTGATCCTATCCAATTACCAGATAAGACGACCCATCCCCAACCAATCATCGCTCCAAAAGCAAGAAATAAAATATCCATCCTCGAAAGGACTTTATTGAGATTTTTTTGCTCCCTAATAGTAATCCCTCCCCAAAAGATTTCCTATTAATCGATAATGTCTTCTACAAAGAAGAAGTAATCGAAACAGTTTTATAAGCCGTAAAGAATTCAACAGCAGCTTGTCCTTGTTCTCTCGTACCAGAGCTTGATTCTTTCATTCCTCCAAATGGAGCTTGTGGTTCTGCCCCACCTGTTTCCCCATTAATTTGGACCATTCCGACTTCACTATTTTTAATAAAATGGAAGGCTTTGTCCAAGCTTGTTGTAAACAACGAAGCGCTTAATCCATACATCGTATCATTCGCTTTAGCGAGTGCTTCCGAATAATCTGCTACTTTTACTACAGCTAAAACAGGACCAAAAATCTCTTCCCTTGCAATAGTCATCTCATTTGTTACCTGTCCGAAAATCGTCGGTTCAATAAAATAACCTCCGTTAAACGTTGGTCCCTCTAAACATTGGCCACCAAAAAGCAATTGGGCTCCTTCTTCAACTCCTTTCGCTATATAAGAAGAAACTGTATCAAATTGATTTTTAGAGGCTACCGGTCCCATATTTACTGTTTCGTCTAGTCCATCCCCCACCTTAATTTGCTTTACTTCAGTCAATAGCTTGTCTACAAATGTATCGTAAATAGACTGCTCTACATACACTCGGCTTGTTGCTGTACAGCGCTGACCTGTTTGCTTCATAGCCCCTTCAATCGTGAGCTTAGCCGCCAAATCTAAATCAGCATCCGCTAGAACAACGGCAGGATTTTTCCCTCCAAGCTCTAGTTGGAATTTTTTGTTTTGTGCCACCGCTTTAGAAGCAATCTCTCGCCCAACTTGATTGGAGCCAGTAAAGGTAACCGCTGCTGTATCCGGATGCTCAACAAGGGCATTCCCCACTTTGGCTCCGCTTCCCGTGACCAAATTCAAAACTCCTTCAGGTAAACCCGCTTTTTCAAATACTTCCGCAATTTTTACCGCTGTAATCCCTGATTCCTGAGCAGGCTTCCAGACAACCGTATTTCCGTAAACGAGAGCCGGTGCTATTTTCCATATTGGAATTGCCACAGGGAAATTCCATGGTGTAATGACAGAAACAACGCCTAAAGGAACCCTTAGCGAATACAGCGTATTTTGAGGATTAATAGAGGGAAGAAGTTCCCCCGTCTTCCTCATCCCTTCCTGTGCAAAATAACGTAAAATCATCGCAGATCTAGCAACTTCACCTTTCATTTCTACGAATCTCTTGCCCATCTCTTTTGTAGCTATTTCTGCTATTTCTTCAGTCTGCTGCTCTAAAAGATCAGCTGCTTTTCGTAAAAACTCCCCACGTGTCACGGGAGAAAGCTGCTTCCATTGAAGAAAAGCTTGTTTAGCATGTATAACAGCACTGTCTACTTCCTCAACTGTAGAAACAGCCGTCGTTCCTAAACATTCAGATGGATTTGCTGGATTATAATGCTTATATGTCTCTCTGCTCTTCGATTCAGTCCACTTTCCTCCAATGTAATTTAAATAATCCATCATCCTTCATCTCCTTCTTCCCCATCCTCTTAAAAAAGCTCCTTTTCAACCGCTAACATCGTTTCATCTAAAATATCAATCATTCTTTCAATCTCTGCTTTATTAATGACTAAAGGAGGAGCAAAGACGAGCGTATCTTGATCAAAAGTGACAGTACGGATAATTAATCCACGTTTCGCAGCTTCCTCTGCAAGTTTAGGAGAGAGCGGTGTTTCAAAGCTTTCCCCAGTCAATTTATCCTTAACAATTTCAATGCCGCCAATTAATCCAAGCGCTCGAACCTCACCAACAATTCGATGATTGCTTTGTAAATATTTAAAGCCCTTCAGTAATTCCTCACCCATAAGTTTTGCATTTCCCACTAAATTTTCCCGTTCAATAATTTCAATATTTCTCAAAGCAACGCTGCAAGCCGTCGGATGGCCACTGTACGTATAACCATGTAGAAGCGTCCCTTTCGACAGTTCCTTCAAATCATCAAACATCTTTTCGGAGAATAGAACGCCTCCTAATTGGGCATATCCGCTCGAAACTCCTTTTGCAAAGCACATCATATCCGGTACCACTCCATAATGATTAACGCCAAACATCGTCCCAGTTCTTCCAAATCCTGTAATAACTTCATCTACAATCATTAGGATACCATATTCATCACAGATTTTTCTTACTTCTTGTAGATATCCCTCTGGTGCGATATTTACACCGCCTGCACCTTGCACAGGTTCTGTAATGAAAGCTGCAATTGTTTCAGGACCTTCTTGTTCAATGGCTTCACGTAACGCTTCACTAGAGGTACCATCTACATGATAAAAGTCTGGTGTAATCGAGTTTGTGAAATCACGGAACGGCTTTAAGCCTGTTGCACTTGTCGCTCCCATAGCAACCCCATGATAGGACTGTGTACGAGATATAATTTTTTGGCGATTCGGCTGCCCTTTTAAAATCCAATAATGGCGAGCTAATTTAAATGCGGTATCATTAGACTCAGATCCACCAGAAGTAAAGAAAACAGCATTTAAATCTCCTGGAGCAATCGATGCAAGTTTCGAAGCTAATCGAATGGCCGGCTCATTACTAATCGTTCCGAAACATGAACTAAATGCTAGTTTTGACATTTGCTCTTGAGCCACTTGTGCCAGCTCCTCTCGCCCATGTCCAATATTCACATTCCAAAGTGAGCTCATCCCATCAATCACTTGTTTTCCAGTAATATCAGTTAAATAGATTCCTTTTCCCTCTGTAAAAATAAAACTTGGTCCATTTGCTTGCTGCTGGGCAATCGATGATGTTGGATGAATAAAATGCTTTTTATCTAACTCCATCAATTCTTTGTCTACCTTTACGTCTTTTAACATTTACAACACCCTCTCTAAAAAATATGTGGATATATAAAATATTTAAGCAAGATTCATGCCAAAAGAGATTTATGTGAAAATTATGTAAAAACACGGCGATTCAGTGCTTTCACTCTATGAAAACAATCCATTTTCGAATCAAAAATGGGAATTTATGATTCATTTCTTGATTGTTACCGCCTTCATAATTTATATTTGAATCATAACCATAAATTGGATTGTAAATTTTTAATAAAGGCTTAACAAAAAAAGAAGAAAGAGAGGGGAAATTATGAATTATGCTACCGTTAACACTATTTTAGATACAATTATCCATACTTCGAATAACAATATTACTGTCACCGATGAGAAAGGATATATTTTGTATACAAATCCGCGACACTGGGCTGTTTATGGAATCGAGCTCGATCAATATGTCGGAAAATCTGTTTATGAGCTTGAAGCAGAAGGAATTCTTTCTCCATCTATTACCGCGATGGTACTTAACGAAAAAAAATCAATTGAAGTAATGCAGCATACGATAACAGGAAAAGTAGTGATGGCCACTGCCTACCCGATTTTTAACGATGATGGAAAGATTATTTTAGTGATCAGCTATGCCCAAGATCAAACAGAGATTAATAACCTTCAACATCAATATGAGCAATTAAAGAGAAAAATAGAAAGCTATCAAACAGAAGTTAAGGAGCTGCGTGGGAAAGAAGGAGTTATTTACCGCAGCAAAAAAATGGAGCAGATTGAGAAAACGCTTCATCGGGTTGCTGAATCAGATGCAACTGTGTTGTTTTTAGGAGAGTCAGGTGTCGGAAAAAGTATGTTTGCTCGCAAACTGCATAACCAAAGCTATCGCAAAAAGGAACCATTTATTGAAGTGAATTGTAGTACAATACCGGAAAGTTTATTCGAAGCAGAAATGTTTGGCTATGAACCAGGCTCTTTTACTGGTGCCTTAAAGCAAGGTAAACAAGGATTAATTGAACAAGCCCATAATGGGACTTTATTTTTAGATGAAATCGGAGAGCTGCCTTTGGCCATTCAAGTAAAATTATTAAAGGTGTTGCAGGAAAAAAAATTCACAAGAATTGGAGGAACGAAGGAGTATCATATTGATTTTCGCCTTGCAGCAGCTACTAATCAAAATTTAGAAGAAATGGTTCAAAAGGGGACATTCCGGCTTGATTTATATTATCGATTAAGCGTCATTCCACTTCATATTCCTTCTTTACGTGACCGAAAAGAGGATATTGCTTTATTAATTAATCACTATCTCGAATTAATTAATAAGAAGTATAAGACAAATAAAAAATTACATTCCTCGACATATGAAGCTTTAATTCAGTATACATGGCCTGGGAATGTACGCGAATTAGAAAACCTTATTGAACGACTTATTTTAACTACTGATGAAACAATGATTTTTCCAAATGCTCTTCCTTCTTCTATTATAGATCAAAGCCCGACTTCACAAAAAGAACCCTCTCTTATTATTGAACAAACAATGATTGAAAGTTATGATCTTAAAACTATTTTAGAAAAAGTAGAAAAATGGACCATTTCCAAAGCGTATCAACAATGCAAATCAACATATAAAATGGCTGCCTTTCTTGGCATCAGCCAACCGTCCGTCATTCGTAAACTCAAAAAATATAAAAATCAGCTCCTGCCTTAAACACAGAACAAAAGCGAAAGCGCCTTGTTCTGCGACAGCTGCTTACAAGCTAGAAGATGAAGTCGCTCTTGGACTTCATCGGCTGGGCAGACCGCAACCTTGAGAAACTAGAGGTTGAAAGCGCTTATCCACAATTCAAGCATTTTATAACTTCCTAAACAACGAAAGAACCACCTCTCAAAAATATTCGAAGGTGGTTGTTAATTGATTCCTTTATCAATCAAAGAAGCATACTAAATAGCAACTCTTTTACAGATATATAGCCATAGCAATTTCATCACAAGTTGGGAACTTGCTGCAATTCAAACAATCCTTCCACACTTTTTGAGGCATCTCATCTTTCTGAATCACCTGAAATCCGCATTTTTCAAAAAATGTAACTTGATAAGTAAGAGAAATGAGCTTTTTAATTTCAATTTTTCTTGTTTCTTCTACAATCTGTTCAACAAGTAATTTGCCTACCCCTCTTCCCTTTGCCTCTTCAGCTACGACAAGCGAGCGAATCTCTGATAAATCTTTTCCTAATATATGAAGACTCGCTGCCCCCACAACCTGATCATCGATAGTTGCCACGCAGATAGCCTGAAGATTTTCATACAATGACTCGCGGGTACGCGGGAGCAAAAGACCTTGTTGAGCATACATATTAATCAAGCTATAAATAGCCTCTACATCACTTGCTTTAGCCTTCCGAATGTTCACCATATAATCTCACCTTTTTTTAGAAACTATGATTAAAATCATACTTGAGATTTCAGAAAAGTCAATAAAGCAATCGTGGAAATCATAATTTTCTATTGATATGCAATGAAATGACTTAGAATTATTCCCTTTATCATTGCTCTATCTATGGAAATAAACACTAGCCCCTTATTCTATTGATGAAATAAGCTTACATCCTATACTATTAATCATTGAGCGTTCATTCAAAAACGTGGTTCGAAACCATCCCACGATAAAAAACTAGGGAGAGAGTCAACAATGAATAGCAGAACAGTAATAGTCAATGGAATTTTAGCAGCCCTGTATGTAGCTGTCTCACTTGTGATTAACCCAATTGCTTTTTCCGCAATTCAGTTTCGGATTCCTGAACTATTTAATCATTTGATTGTATTCAACAAAAAGTATATTTACGGAATTGTAGCTGGTGTGTTTATTACCAATTTATTTTCCCCAATGGCTGCTTACGATTTAATTTTTGGCGTTGGACAGTCCTTACTAGCACTACTCATTGTGATTTTTGCTTCACGTTATATTAAGAATATTAAAGTGTTGATGATCATTAATATTCTCGTATTCACATTCACGATGTTTATGATTGCGCTTGAACTGCATCTTGCACTAGGATTTCCGTTCTGGCTTAGCTGGTTCACAACAGCGGTTGGAGAGTTTACCGTCATGCTAATCGGAGCTCCTATTATATATGCTATGAATAAACGCATTCAATTTTCAAAATGGATTTCCTAAATAGAAAAAGGCTGTCAATACTTCGTTCGTTCGAAGATGACAGCTTTTTTTCATACCTGCCCTTCAATAAATATGTAAATTTTTAATATCTTTACGTTTCTTTAATCTTTATAAAGATGGTGAAATAATGAAAAAAGGAATTATTGATCGATTTGAGGAAGATCTTGCAGTCGTTGAATTTAACGATACAATGGAGGATATTCAAAAGGCTAAATTGCCAAAAGAAGCCGCTGTTGGCGATGTTCTTGTATTCGATGGCGATAAAATCACTATGGATACAAAGGAAACAGCAAAGTTGAAGCAGGAAATTGAAGATTTAATGGATGAGCTATTTGACGATTGACGGCTAGCCCTGCTTTAAAGCCGGGGTTTATAATTTCCCTTTCCTATGCACAAAAAAGGAAAATAAAAGAGGGATTAACTTCGTCCTAAAAAACTATGCACTGAATGGTTATTTTCCCAAAATCAAAAGGATGGGCTAAGTTTTTCACAACCAAACAAATGGGTATTAAAAAAGACTAATCACGAAGATTAGTCCATTACGCGCCTTAGAGGATTCGAACCTCTGACCGACGGCTTAGAAGGCCGTTGCTCTATCCTGCTGAGCTAAAGGCGCATGATTCTATGTATGGCGGAGAAGGAGGGATTTGAACCCTCGCGCCGGTTACCCGACCTACACCCTTAGCAGGGGCGCCTCTTCAGCCTCTTGAGTACTTCCCCACATAAAAAAAATGGCTCCGCAGGTAGGATTCGA
>NZ_JBALMU010000139.1:0-11738 GCF_036962285.1 Bacillus sp. JJ634 | reverse complement strand
AAGGACTTTTTCCTGGCTTGTTTCCCTTATTTTGTCCTTCAACACACTTTAAAGACCGCCAAGAAGGCATTATTTGACGAAAATGATTGTTCAACTGAACGGAGGGGCTATCCTGAAAGTCATTTTTCACGACTTTTAGGATAGCCCCGTTTTTATGGACCAACTATAAAATTTGCGATATATTTTACCGCCGATAAAAAGAAGCCCTCCGCTTTTCTTATTGTCCAGCTCCGCCGGCTAGATCACTGTGAAAAAGATAAGAGTCCCTAAAAGGCAAAGAGCGCCTTTTTGGCCTCTCCCTATTTTCTACGTGATCTAAACGAGCCGGCTCCGCTTTTCTTATTTTTTATTAATCATTTGCGAAATCGTGCTGAAATCCAGTTGTTTTCCGTCTGCGATAATAGATTGAACAATTTTGTCTTCCATTTCTTGATTAACCGGTTTATTCGCTATTTTAGAAACACGTTTAATGACATTTCGTACCGTTGCTTCATCCTTGAAATTTGCACCTTGAAGAGAGCTAGCTAATTCAAAGATATCCTTCATGTTCACACCCGTTTTGCTTTCAATGTTCTTAAAGAGATTTTGATCCATTCTTTAAGACCTCCTTTTCTGTACCTATCCTATGACATCCAGAAAAAAAGGTGCTTGAACTTCTTATGTAATCGCAAAAAGGAATAGGCTATCTACCTATTCCCTTTAGGTGTTAGCAAAATGATGCACCAACAATAATCAAAAGGATAAACAACACAACGATTAAAACAAATGTAGAGCCTCCGCTGAAGCCGCCATATCCATAACCTTGGCATCCATATCCAGCACCGCCAAAACCGTAACCGAACATATTCATTCACCTCGCTTCTCGCGTAGCTTACTCATAACATATGAGGAGAATGAAAGTATGTATGGGCTTAGTCACTAATGAAGCAGGCCTATTTCGCTTCACCCTTTTGGTCTAAACAATAATGCGCCAATAAAACCAAAAACAATGGCCGCTGAGATTCCTGAACTTGTTACTTCAAACATACCTGTTAATACGCCGATAAGCCCATGCTGCTCCGCCTCTTGCAGCGCTCCATGTACGAGAGAGTTACCGAACGAGGTAATCGGAATCGTTGCACCAGCTCCGGCAAAATCAATGAATGGTTCATATAGACCGACTCCATCTAATATAGCCCCGATAACAACGAACAAACTTAAGGTATGGGCAGGCGTTAACTTGGCTACATCAAAAAGCAATTGCCCAATAACGCAAATAAGTCCACCAACAACAAATGCCCAAAAAAACATTGCTAGCATCTATGTAGCTCCTTTCGTTTAACAAACTGTTCCATATTCAATAGCGACTGCATGTGCAATGCACGGAATGCTCTCTTTTTGCTGAACGGACAACGGCGATAAAAGCGCTCCCGTAGCAACAACTAATATTTTCTGATACTTGCCTTTTTTCATCTCATTTAAAAGATGACCATATAAAACAACAGCAGAACAGCCAGCACCGCTTCCACCAGCTAGAACAGGCTGATCAGGCTTAAAAATAAGCAATCCACAATCTTGAAACTTTTCCTTATCCATCTGACATCCTTTTTGCTGCAATAAGTCGTAAGCTGTCTCTCTTCCTACTTCCCCTAAATCTCCTGTTACAATTAAATCGTAATCGTCCGGTGTTAGACCTGTATCCTCAAAATGAGCCAAGATTGTATCCACAGCAGCTGGAGCCATTGCTCCCCCCATATTAAAGGGATCTTTCAACCCCATGTCGATGACTTTTCCAATCGTCGCTGATACGGCATAGGGAAACTGACCGGTAAGCCCCTCTGAACGAGTGACAAGGGCAACTCCTGCTCCTGTAATCGTCCATTGAGCTGTCGGCGGCTTTTGCCCTCCATATTCAGTCGGATAACGAAACTGTCTTTCAGCCGCTGCATTATGACTGGATGCACCAGTTAATACATGATGGGCTCCTCCATAATTAACAATAAATGATGCTAGTGCCAGCCCTTCCATCGACGTTGAACAAGCTCCATATAATCCGAAATATGGAATCGCATTCGTTCTTGCTGCAAAGCTTGTCGGTGTAATTTGATTCGTTAAATCACCCGCAAGAAAGAATTGGATATCTTCTTTTTGTACGTTTCCTTTTTGCAAAGCAATCTCGACTGCCTTTTCCATTAAGAGCCGATGTGCTTTCTCATAAGACTCTTGTCCCATCCATAAATCATCATATAAAAGATCGAAATCTTCAGGAAGGGCACCATTGGATTCAAACGGTCCCCCCGTCACGCCTGTTTCAAGAACAACGGGTTTATTCTGAAACGCCCATGACTGCTTTCCAATTAGCATCGTTTACCCTCCAACTATATTTAGATAAATCGTTTTAATAAGCGCAACGACAAAGGCTGAAAAAACCCCAAATAAAATAACGGAGCCCGCTAATTTAAACATATTCCCCCCAACACCTAATACAAAGCCCTCGGTACGATGCTCAATTGCGGCTGATATAACGGAATTTCCAAATCCTGTAACAGGAACAGCACTGCCTGCACCACCAAATTGACCGATATGGTCATATATACCAAATCCTGTTAATAAAAGAGAAAGGAAGACCATCGTTGCAACAGTAGGATTTCCAGCTGTCTGCTCGGTAAAATCAAAATAGTAAATGTAGAAATACGTAATCGCCTGTCCAATTAGACAAAACATCCCACCTACTAGGAACGCCTTCACACAGTTTTTAAAAACAGGTCGCTTCAGCTCATGCTTGCTTTGCAATTTTTGATAGGCTTCCTGTTTAGCTGTTTGATCTTTTGACACAGTAACGCCTTCCTTCTTACGCTTATGTTAATTCTTCATGCAAGCTAATAATTTCTTCATATTTTTTCTTTGCTTTTTTCTCAGGAACATCTTTTGCTTTCAACATTTCATTTAAACGAAATAATTCTAAGAAGATTTTATAGTCACTAGATACAATAAAATGAAAATCTGGATACTTATCGTTTAACTGTTTTTTCACTTTCTTTTCAATCTTTTTCATATGAAATCGTTTCATATGCTTCACTTTATACGCTACTAAAATGTCTTTGTCCTTTTTCACAACGATTACATCATAGATTTCTTCATCCTTTGCTACGGTCTTCTTAACATCGGTAATTAGTCCTTCATTAGGATTTTCTTTCCCATAGTCGTCGTTGTCCATCCCATAAATAACGTCCATCGGCTTTGGATTTGTTCGCTCCACTAAGACTAACTCATCCTTCTTTCCTCCCTCCTTATTGGCACATCCCGTTATCATTAATAAAACAGCAATCCAAACCATGACTATCTTCTTCATCCTGTCACTTCCTAAATCATCATTCTATCTATTATTTTCTTGTTTATAGCACATTTTATGAATGGTAGGATTCGGTAATTAGAACAGTCTAGCAGAAGCATTGAGCAAATGAGAAGAACTGCTTTGAGACAAAGATTGTATAATCAACGATAGTGTTTAACAAAATCAAAAATAAAAAAGGCTGCTCCAAAATTCATTGTTGGAGCAGCCTTTTATTATTTAGTACGTTTGTTTTTTATTTTTATTACATCCGCAATCCTTCTTGATTTTGGTCGGTTCTGCTTTTTTTACTGGTTTTGCGTAGGTCCATACTTCCGGTCTATTCGTGTTCAACAAAAACGCCTCCTTTTCTTTACCTATACCCTCATACTATGAAAAAGGAGACAAGTTGGTCTCGTCAATCACCTAGCCATTTCGTAACGAGAACTTCGAGAATTGAAGCAATGGCAGCTATAGCTAGAATTAAAATGATAAATTCCCCTGCCGGCCACTTACTCATATACAAGCCAAATAGCAATAAGCTCATCCATACACCTGTGCACCAATAGCAAGCTAATAATTCACCGATCCAGCCTCGAATTCCCCGCTCTTTAGGAACTAAATAAACGGCAACGTTCCCTTCTTCATCTTTTTCCTCCACTTCATTAAAGAAAGGGCGCCGCATAGGCTCTGTGATTTTGTCAAACACAATTAATCGCGTTAATCGAAATGCTGCTAATCCTAATATAAGAAGAACCGTAATCCCTATTTCATGCAAAAGCATCCATTCACCTCTTTATGACTTTGACTGATTCCAGATCCGATAGCCTAATAATGCGCACGCGGCGACCGATTCTAATTTTGACCATTTCTCCGCGTATCCCTAATACTTCAAACTCTCTTTCTTCACCGAATAAATGAGCCACGCACGTCGGCCTTGGTTCTTCCTTTGAATGAGCCAGCCGAGTAATTGTCTCAGCGACCGACTCTTGTTTTTGTTTTTGTTTTGGTCTTCTCTTCTTCTTTTTACTTACTACTTCTTCTACAACAGGCTGTGCTTCCTGTATCACCTGTGGCTCGGGCTTTTTTTGTTCACGATAAGGTTCAATCCATTGTGAAGCGGTATGAATTTCCCTTTCTATTTCCGCCATCGCTTCATATACACCAAATTCACGTTTAATTTTTTCGAGTTTTTCCTCTTTATTTAACGTCTTCTCTTGCTCACTCTCTTCTCGTTGTTCCTGCTCCTGCAAACGACTGTCTCGAGTTGAAAATACTTGTTTTGTACTCTCTGGCCGCACATCATAAATACGCGGCTTCGCTTGAGTCTTGCCTTTCTCGTTATTTAACATATGACCAACCCCTATAAGTGTAGAATATCAATTGCCTGTAGGTTCTCCATCTTATATGGTATGGCCTTTTTCCCAAAACGGTGTTTAATAAAAAGAATCGATTGCTGCTTATGAACAAGCCTGCCAACGAGTACTTGACCTTCAATCGTGAATTTACATACCGGTTGTCGTGCATATTTCGATAGTCGTAGTAACAACTCAATCATCTCTTCATTACTAAAGCGCTGCTGTTTCGTATTCACTGTTTGCACTCCATCGGTAACAGAAGAACTTTCCTTATTACCGCCCATGATGTCCCTCCTCAGATGATGTGAAATCAAGTCAGAAGCAAACAGATTTCTCATTTCTCTATACTATGTATCAAATGTATGCTTCATTTCTTTCCTTCATGACAAAATTGGATAATCATACTCGCTTTGGATAGGCTAGAAAATAATGATGAACAAGGGAGTATTTTAGCAATGAAAAGATATGATACCATTTCAACCCTTCAAGTTTCTTTTTTATTTATGACCGCTATTGGTTTAAAAAACCATGTGACCGTCATCCCCCATTTAGTAAGTGCAGGGAAAAGAGACGCTTGGATGTCTGTCGTATTCTCTGTCCTATTTATCCTGATTTGGGGATTTCTACTCAGATATATTTATAAAGCAACCGCACCACAGAACATTTTTGAGTGGATTGGAGAACAGACCAATAAAAAAGTTGGCAGGGTAATATCTATACTCACTAGCCTTTTCTGCGTTTTCTTAAGTACTATATCTTTGAAAGAACTCGTTTCATGGACAGCTGTTACCTATCTCCCTTTTACACCTAGTTTTGCTCTCATCATTTCACTCGTTGTTCTATGTTTATTTCTCGCTTTAACGAGTTTACAAACAATCGTCATGGTAAATACACTTGTTCTTATGGCTGTCATCGTCTTTGGTTTCTTTGTAGGCATTGCAAACTTTCAACACAAAGATTTCACCCTTTTAAAACCTATTCTGGAACATGGGTTTGAACCCGTTATACACGGGATGGTTTTTCCATTATCTGGTCTCGTTGAATTAATTGCGTTCCTATTTCTTCAACATAAGCTCCATAGCAAAGTAACATATAAAACATTTGCGATTAATGTTTTCATTCTTGCTTGGTTAATCCTTGGGCCACTAATAGGCGCAATTATTGAGTTTGGGCCATTAGAAGCGGCACGGCAAAAATATCCTGCCTTTGAGGAATGGGGACTTGTCTCCCTTGGAAGATTTATTGAGCATGTTGACTTTTTATCCATCTATCAATGGATTACCGGTGCCTTCATTCGAATTACGTTCTTTTTATTTCTTGCAATAGAAGTTCTAGTATTAAAAGATGCCAAAAAAAGGAAATGGGTCATGCTTATTTATTCAGTGATCATCATCGCTGCTAATTTAATTCCAACTAATGATATTGTGCTTCGTCATCTTATTGGAAGGGTTTTCATGCCATTAACCTTTTATTTCCTCTTCTCTTTATCCATTCTTATCGGTTTGTTCGTCTTCATGAAAAATCGAAAAAAAAGGAGGATGAATTATGTACAAGATCAAGAAAAAACAACCACTTAAATTGAAAGAAATAAAGAAAAAGAAAACAGAGAAAACTAAAGAGAAAAAGAAAACAAATTCATCCAACTTTTCAATCACAGAAGAAGAGTTGCGAAAAACCTTTAAACAAACAGAGGATGTGTTTTTAAACCCTAACACCTATCGTCCTACAGCGCCGGTTACAATCACTTTAGTTGGCTGTGAGGGAATGGTCGATAGCACATTATTAAATGCTTTAGTATTTGAACGTTTAAACTTATTTTTCGACAAACATCCAACAGAAGATTTAACAAAAGACATGATTTGTGAATCTCTTTACTTGCCACAGCTCATGGAAGTTAAAGATAAAGAAACGATGTTTGCTGATATTTATTCCGGTCGATTACTCATTTTCTTTCACGAGTATCAGTTTTTGTACTCTATAAATATCGCCAAGCGTCCACAACGAAACCCAGAAGAAACGGCAACAGAGGTAACCGTTAAAGGTCCTAGAGATAATTTTATTGAAGATGCATCGGTTAATATTGCATTAATTAGAAAACGATTACGTACCAATTCATTACATATCAAAAATTTTGAAGTAGGGAAGCGGACTTTAACAAGAGTTTCCGTCCTCTATATGGATGAGATTGCGAATGCGGATATGGTAGCTTCTCTTATAAAGGAAATTAAGGCAATCGATGTAGATGGAATTTATTCGGGCAATCAATTAATGGAATTGATTGAGAAAACCTCTCCTTTCGTGCCGCGTCATCATTACACAGGAAGACCTGACTTTGCTGTTCAATGTTTACTAAAAGGGCGAATCATAATCATTATCGATGGAGTCGCTTATGCAAATATTACACCGATTAACATCTTGTTTCTCCTTAAAACAAGTGAAGATGTAGAATATGCAAATGCGTTTACTTCTTTTGAAAGACTAATTCGTCTAACAGGTATTTTAATGGCTACTTTATTACCAGGTTTTTGGGTTGCCATTACAACGTTTCATCAAGACCAGCTTCCTTTAATTTTACTAGCAACAGTCGTTGAAGCAAGGCGCGGGCTCCCATTGCCTACCGCATTAGAAGCGATTATTATGCTTATGCTCTTTGAACTGTTTAAGGAAGCCGGAATGAGAATGCCTTCAGCGATTGGGACAACGCTAAGTGTTCTAGGAGGACTCATTATCGGGGATGCGGCCATTCGTTCAGGCTTAACAAGCCCGGCGATGCTTGTCGTCATTGCCGGATCTTCCATTGCCACCTTTACACTAGTGAATCAATCATTAATCGGGGTCATCAGCCTTTTCCGAATTGGCTGTATTCTATTGTCATCTTTTTTCGGTTTATTTGGATTTCTCTATGCGCTCCACTTTTATATTACGTTTATTGCCAATATCCGTATTCTTGGGACGCCATTTTTAGAAATAACAGCGAACTTAAATATTAAAACGATTTTCAAAGGGATACTTCGAATACCTAGTAAACTTGACACAACAAGAGCTCGAACTTTTTTTTCAAAAGATTCAACTAAACAAAGGAATGATGGACAACAATGAAAAAAAAGAAACTATGTTTGCTTTTGATTGTATGTAGTTTGTTGTTATCGGGCTGTTGGGATGCGAATGAACCGGAACGGCTTGTCTATGCCAATGGAATTGGCGTAGATTATAAAGATGGAAAAATCGTTGTCTATATACAAATCGTCAATTTAGGCAGTCTTGCTAAAGCAGAAAGTGGTGCAGGTGGTTCAACGAGTAAAGCAGATGTTGGGAGAGCTGAGGGACATACATTTGAAGAAGCAATATTTAATTTATATCACACATCGGATCGCCGAATTTACTTAGGCCATCTTTCCTTTGTTGTTTTCTCTGAACAGGCCATAAAAGCAGGCGCGATTGACCATATAGCCGATTTTCTCGATCGTTTTCGTGAAACCCGATATCGAATGTATTTCTTTGCAACAAAGGATTCAATTAAAGATATTATGTTAGTAAGTCCGATTGAAAATATTTCACTCGCATTTTCTAAGTTAAGTGACCCGCATGACAATTATCATCAAAGCTCCTTTATCCCGCCGATTGACTTAAGAGAGCTTATTATTAATTTTGATGAACCTCCTCATCAAGTGCAGTTACCTCTTCTTCAAATTTCAAAAAAGTGGACTGCTCAAGATGGACCGAAAAAGGAGCTGCTCATTGAAAAGGCTGCCTTCATCTCAGATAATACGTTAATAAGCATCTTACCTAAGGAGATTATGAACGGAGCACGAATCACTAATGAAGAATTTGTTCGTGATAGTATATACCTGTCTAAGAGGAGGAACAACGACGTCTCTATTCTTATTTATGATAAAAAATTAAAAATCAAACCTGTAGTGGATAAAGATGGAAAGGTACGTTTTGATATAAAATTGAAAATTAACGCGAATATTCAACTGATAAAAGAACAAGAAACAGTAAAAGGATTGAAAAAAGAAATTAACCAAGCAATGCGTGCTGAAGTCTATAGAACCTATCATTTTACACGCAAACAAAAGATTGACATATTTAGGCTTTCTGAAACCCTTTATCGGGATGACAATAAAACATGGAAAAAGGTGCAGAAAAACGGACTTATTCCTTTAGAGGAAGATACAATTAAATCGCTTTCCATAAACGTTCAATTGAAAAATTCCGGTAAAATGGAGTTATCACCAATAATTGGGCAACAACAAGATCAAGGAGATCAAAAATAAAAGCAGAAATCCCGAATCTCCCGCTTTTTTTAAAAGCTCTTTTAATGGAATAAGGAACATTGTTTAAGTTAGCATTGAAATAAGATTGAACGTAAGAGAGAAATTAGCTTATGAAAGGAAAAACAGCACTTATTTTGCGGGAGCCAGTGGATTAATCGAAAATGAGCTCCTTCATTTACTCCTGAAGGGACGAGAATATTAAATAAGCGAAAAGAAAAAAGGGCCTATTTGGCCCTTTTTTCTTTTCACTACTACCTATTACCCCAGAATATGATAACCAGAATCAACGTGAATGTTTTCTCCTGTAATTCCGCGTGATAATTCACTAAATAAAAATAGCGCTGTATCGCCTACTTCTTCTGGCGTTGTCGTTCTTCTTAACGGTGCTTCTTCTTCAATTTTCTTTAGGATTGTATTGAAGTCGCGAATCCCTTTAGCTGATAAAGTACGAATTGGGCCTGCAGAAATCGCATTCACACGAATGTTATGCTTACCAAGAGAGCTAGCTAAATAGCGAACGCTTGCTTCAAGAGAAGCTTTTGCAACACCCATGATATTATAATTCGGCAGCACTCGCTCACCGCCTAAATAGGTCATCGTAACAATGCTTCCGCCTTCTGTCATCATATCTTGAGCAGCCTTAGCAACCGCTGTTAAAGAATAAGAGCTAATATTATGGGCAAGTAAGAACCCTTCACGGCTTGTATCAACAAACTCTCCATCAAGTTCTTCTCTGTTCGCAAAGGCTACACTGTGCGCAATTCCGTGAATGACACCATATTGTTCTTTAATCGTTTGGAAGCAATGAGCAATGCTTTCATCCTGTGTAACATCACATTGCAAAATCAAAGGCTCTGCTCCTTCAAGAGTTGCAGCTAATTCTCGCACGCTTTTTTCTGTACGCTCTTTACCATAAGTAAAGATCAACTGCGCACCAGCATTATGTAAGGAACGTGCCACTCCCCAAGCAATGCTTCGCTTATTTGCAACACCCATTACGATATATGTTTTTCCTTTTAATGAAAAAGTCATGGATTGATGACCTCCTATATTCTAATACAAGTTATTAGTACCTGATACTAAACTCAGTATAACAAATGCCGTGCTAGAAACAAACTATTTTATATATTTTAGCTTTGTGATAATACAACAAACAGACCTACCTTCCCTTCTGTGGTAAGCCTGCTGCGTTCTTTCATCGCTATAATAAATAATGCATAAACGTTGTCGCTAGTCCGAAGTAAATTAAAATGCTAATAATATCGTTAATCGTCGTAATAAAAGGTCCTGAGGCTACAGCTGGATCAATCTTCATTTTATGCATGAATAAAGGAACGAGCGAACCTGCCAGTGTCGCGACAATTAATGTAATAAAAATAGAAGCTCCTACTAATGCCCCAAGCAGCAAATCTTGTTGCCACACATAGACAATGCCCGTTACGACCACACCACAAATGGCACCTGTGATCAGCCCTGTCCCTGCTTCACGCATAACTAGTTTCCACTTGTTTTCATGTATTAAATCACCTGTCGCGATCCCGCGCACCGCAACAGCCAGGGCTTGTGTACCTGTATTTCCTGCCATCCCTCCAATTAATGGAATAAACACGGCTAAAATCGCTTTTTGACTGAGCGTTTCTTCAAACTGACCGATTAAGCTTGCAGTCATCATCCCGAGAAATAGCAAAATAATAAGCCAAGGCAGCCTTTTTTTCGCTGCAGAAAGCGGACTTTTATCGACACTATCTAAATCGCTCACACCCGCTAATTTAGAATAATCATCCGATGCTTCTTCATCCATTACATCAATAATATCATCGACTGTAATAATACCGAGCAAATGATGTTTTTCATCGACAACAGGAACAGCAAGAAGATTATAATCTCGCATCTTATGAGCGACTTCTTCCTGATCTTCTGTTACTAGAACCGATACAACCCGATCATCCATTAAGTCTTCAATTACGGCATCATCAGGAGCAACGATAAGGGTACGAAGAGATAGTACGCCTAGTAACTTCTTGTTAGTATCTGTTACAAATACATAGTAAATCGTCTCTGCATTTGGAGCTTCCTGCTTTAAGGTTTTCATCGCAAATGATACGGTATCATTCGCTTCAACAGAGATAAACTCTGGTGTCATCAAACTGCCAGCTGTATACTCTTTATAACCAAGCAGCTCTTGAACCTCTTGAGCCGCTTCATCATCCATCATCGTTAAATAATTACTAGCTTGTTCTTTATTAAGCTCATGCAGAACATCAGCCGCATCATCCGCATACATATGCGAGAGCATATCCGCTACATAGACAGGATCCATCTCGGCTAAAAGCTTTTCATAATCTTCTTCATCAATCTCAATATTCTCAAATAAATCGGCCATTTCCTTCGGTGCAACATAGCGATATAAAACAGCACGTAACTCTTCAGAAATATGCGTATAAAACTGGGCTTGATCATATGGATGAAGCTCGGTAAACTCCGCTCGAAATTGATCGAGATTTTCCGTTTTTAAAGCCTCTATTAATAAACCTACGTTAATTAATGTCGCTTCTTTCTCCTCTAACTCCACTAGCATGCCTTGCCCTCCTTTCATGCTGTAAAAATCAATCTATGTTTTATATTCATGAAAAAACACTATACTAATACCATATACATTATACAAATGAAACAAAGGATGTGAATTATGAAAATTGATATAATTGGTGACATTCATGGCTGTTTTACAGAACTAGAGCAATTAACGAAAGAATTAGGGTATTCTTGGGAAAGCGGTGTACCGATTCACCCGGA
>NZ_JBALMU010000138.1:2129-4182 GCF_036962285.1 Bacillus sp. JJ634 | reverse complement strand
ATACTCTAATTAGAGTATTTTTTATAGAGTAAAAGGTAATAGGACACAGGAACTGCATATAATTGGAAATTCATATAAAAAATAATCCCCATATAGCAGAACTTTTTACTTGTCCTGCTATATGGGGATTTAAAATAAAATTCGATAATTTATAAAAAAGTCTGATCATTTATAATAAAGATTGATAAAAAGAACTATTTTGCAGAATATTTCATTGTTCAACAATAGGGCCATTTTGTGGAGTAAAGAAAGGGGTAGAAAAGAGTAGAAGTAAGCTGATGCAATATATGAAAATAATTCAACTCCCTGAAGGAACAGTTGGGAGATAGTAGTTCTGTGTTGAAGTCTTAAACGATAAAAAGACGTATAATTCCTACATTTTTGTAAATGATAAATCAGGTAAGAGAAACTTAAATTCAGGAGTTTTTATATGAGTGAATCCAGTTACAAACTTTTTAGACAGTAGCAGACATAGTACATCTTTGGTGTTGTTACATGGCAAACAGTATGGTGAGTTGTTTTTAACATATGGTCTCGAAATTGCCCAGAATAAAAAGCTACTTTCACAAGTTCAACAACCATACGACATTGCTGTTCAGACCATAACTATCTTTTGGAATATAAATAAGGAAATTACTGTTTCGGTGGGATTTACGAACGAGGATGTGAAATCGGTTAAAATAGCTGTTTCACGAGAAGATGATTCCGAAGATACGAAACAACAAAAAGTTTAGTTTGTTGACAAATAGTAAGATGAAGAGTAAAGTATATTTATAATATATCTCGAATTAAATATGTTTTAATTGAATATAAATTAGATAATACTATTGTGTAATAAAGAAGTAAAACAATTTGGAGGCGATAGTTATGAAAGGTTGGCTATTTTCAGGTACAAACAAACCACTAGAATTGATTGAAAAAGAAGATCCAAAAGCAATTCCAGGTCAAGTTGTTATAGAAGTGAAAGCTGCTGGTCTATGCCATTCGGACGTTGCAGCATTACAAGATCCAGGTTGGATGCCACTTTTCCCAAATGGTCCTGTTATTATGGGGCATGAGTTTGCTGGGGTAGTTATTGAAGTGGGTGAAGGTGTTGAAGATATTAAAGTTGGAGACCGAGTTGGGGCTAACCCAATGGATCGAGCAACGAAAATTACTGCTGGGTACACATATGACGGCGGTTATGCAGAAAAAGTCCGTGTTCCAGCTCATCAATGCGTAATTATTCCTGAAGGAGTTTCCTTTGTAGAAGGGGCAGCTTCAACAGATGCAGGAATTACAGCTTATCGAGCTCTTTTCAGTATTGGACAAGCAAAAGAAGGTACAAAATTAGGAATTATCGGTATCGGTGGACTTGGTCAATTTGCTTTGCAAATGGCATTAATTAAAGGTTGCGAAGTGTACGCTACAGATGTTTCTCCAGAAGCTCGAAAACTTGCTGAAGAACTAGGGGCAAACAAAGTTTACGACACTGTTCTAGATATGAAAGAAGTGGAATGTGACGTTATTGTTGACTTTGCTGGTTTTGGACAAACAACTTCTGATGCACTGGAAGCTGTAAGACCACAGGGAACAGTTGTAATTGTAGGTATGGGTAAATTAGAATCTAATATCAATACTTATTTAATGATTACAAAAGNNCTTAAAAGGTGTATATGATTGCTTCGCTACTGGAAAAATGAGTCCAAATCTTATTACAATTCCGTTTGAAGAAATCGACAAAGGTATTGAAAAACTGAAAAATCATGAAGTTAAAGGCCGCTTAGTCGCTGTATTTGAATAAATATAAGTTTTCTTTGTAATAAAGGTAGAGAGGTTGAGACAAAACTCTCATCTGAAGTGAAATAGCCTGTGAAATTTTACAACAAGTAAAATTTCACAGGCTTTCATATTTTTGGAATAAAATTATCAGTACTTAGGTTTCTGATTACCCAAATTTGCACCATTATCATGCTTTAATGTTTGGCCTTTAGAAGGGGCAAATTCTTTTGCAATCTCTTGTTGCCTTTTCGGTAGTGATTTCAATGAAGCAAACGCATTTGACATTCTACTT
>NZ_JBALMU010000138.1:0-1931 GCF_036962285.1 Bacillus sp. JJ634 | reverse complement strand
TAGTTTCGATTGACCTTTATTTGTCTGACTACTTTTTTTATTTTTCTTATGATCGAATATTGACAATATCATCATCTCCTCTGTACTTAATATGAGAGAAGGTGAATGTAATTATGTCAAGAAAGGTTTGTCAAAACATCTAGTGCTGAAAATCTTTCATTGTGCATTATTCAATTGGATATTTTTTTGCGTTTTTTCATAAATTCGTCGTTATTAATACAACATAATACCCACAACGTTAGTTTCGTGGTTTTCAATATTCCACAATCGGGCGCGATTCTTCAATAGGAAGGATCGTTTTTTTATTCAAATAACGATGTGAATTGTTGAAATATAGGTTTTAAATAAATATATCAGGAGCGAATCCCTAGGTCTGCCATGTTTCTCCTCTCTTTTTTCTTTTAAACAAACATTCCTTTGCATTCTCTATGGGAATCCCAAGTTTTTAGGTACTATTTAATGAATTCAAGACCATATACTAGGAACAAGGGGGGAAACGAATGACCGTTCATGTTGTCCAAAAGGGGGAATCCTTATGGCAAATTGCAAATCAATATCAGGTTCCGGTTCCTACTATTGTTGAAGTGAGTGGTTTGCCTTCTGCGAATGCGATCATACCTGGTCTAGCGCTTTACATTCCGGACGGAGCTATTGTTCAGGCAAGACCTTATATGGTCAAAGCAGGAGATACGTTTCGGCAGCTGGCTAATCGTTTTAATACCACGATAGAAGCTATATTACAAGCAAATCCAAGGATAGATTCGAGTCAATTATATATTGGCCAAAGGCTCCTGATTCCAACACCGTTGAAACCCCAAATAGAAACGCTAGGATTTATTATTCCATACTCACCACAATCCACTTTACCAATTCTTCGGACTTTATCTAATTCGCTTACGTATATAGCGGTTGTATCTTATTCGTTCACCACACAAGGCTATGCCTATGTGTTATTAGATGATACAGAGGTCGTTAGGGAAAGCAACAAGCTGGGTGTCACACCTCTTTTAATGATTCGTAACTTTACATCCGAGGGTTTTGATGCTGAATTAGCCGGGAACGTGTTTACTAATCCAGTTTATCGGAGAAATTTAATTGATAGTTTATTACGGTTTGTTAATGAAAAAGAATATGGCGGAGTTTCACTGGATATTGAATTTATTCCTCCTGCACGAAGGAGAGAGTTTAATACATTTTTGAACGAATTAAAAGCTGCTCTTGGTCCGCGCATTCTACATGTTAATGTACATGCAAAAACAGAAGACCTTCCAACGAATCGAATCGTAGGAGCCTATGACTATCAGTCAATTGGAGCGATTGCAGACATGGTAGCTGTTATGACAATTGATTATGGATATCCAGGTGGTCCGCCCAATCCGGTAGCCCCGTCGTGGTGGATGGATCAGATTGTCCGGTATGCAACAAGTTTGATTGATTCTCGTAAGGTACAAATTGCTTTTCCTTTGTATGGATATGATTGGAGAGTAATCGATAATACAACCACGGCTTTATCAGTTAATGGTGCACAAAACCAGGCAATCTCTGCTAACACAGTGATTGAATTTAATCAGGTAGCAGCCTCACCATGGTATCAAAATTGGAAGGGGATGGAAAAACATATCGTTTGGTTTGAAGATATTAGGAGTTATCAGGAAAAATACAATTTAGTCGATCAATATCAATTGTTAGGTGTAACGTACTGGCAATTGAACCTGCCAGCACCGCAGAATTGGGTTTATTTAAATAATCATTTTATTGTTACATAGAGCAACCGGATCTGGGTTGCTTTTATTATTCCTCAAAAAGGCTTAATTCTTTAATAAGAAATGCGAATTTCAAATTTGACATATATTGCGAAGTAAACAAAAAACAAGTCCCTCTATAAAGGGACGTTTCATTAGGAAATTGAATAGGTTATTCCAGAAAAGGGC
>NZ_JBALMU010000137.1:0-13164 GCF_036962285.1 Bacillus sp. JJ634 | reverse complement strand
GTCCTTCATGACTTCGATGAAGGACTTTTTCCTGGCTGAATTTCTCCATTTTGTCCTTCATAACCCCGATGAAGGACTTTTCCCTGGCTGGATTCCTCCATTTTGTCCTTCATAACCCTGATGAAGGACATTTCCCCAGCTAGATTCCTCATTTTTGTCCTTCATAACCCTGATGAAGGATGGCAAAAAGGAAGTATCTGAGGAGAATAATCGTTCAACTAAATAGGGAGGCTGCCCCGGAAGCCATTTTTCATGACCTTTAGGACAGCCTCCCATTATACGGTAATGACCTTCCGAAAAATTACAGAGTGAAATGCAACAATTCCTTTACATTAAGCCACTTCTATGACTCTCTACTCCCAATTCCGCACATACTACAACCAACACCTAAAGATAAAGGAGTGGAACAAATTGAATAGAAGTTATACACAGGTTTATACACATATTATCCACATCTTTAAAAGTCGCTGTGACATTTTGCTGGTTGCGCTTCTCCTCCTAGCTGCTCCGATGCAGGTTCATGGTGCGGGGCAGCACAATGTTACGGCGAAGAACGTGATTTTGCTCATTGGCGATGGGATGGGGCTTGGTCAACTAGAGGTGGCCCGTCAGCTAGAGTATGGCAAGACAGGCATTTTACATATGGAGACGCTCAATCATGTCGGTCTGATGCGCACGTACTCAGCCAATAACTTTGTCACCGATTCAGCAGCCGGTGGTTCGGCGATTGCGACAGGTATCAAGACGAATAATGAATCGATTGGAATCGATGCAAAAGGACAAGAAGTAGACAGTATGCTCGATGCTTTTCAAACACATGGCAAAAAAGTAGGCATCATTTCTACAAACACCGTTGTAGATGCGACACCTGCCGCTTTTGGAGCGAGCGTCGCCAACCGCTGGACAGATGCCGCTGATATTGCACGGCAGCTGTTTAACCATAAAATTGATGTCATCCTTGGAGGTGGGGCCAGCTATTTTACGCCCAAGAAGCAAAATGGCGTCGATTTAATAGAAAAATTCCGTAAATCCGGTTATACGATTGCAACGAATCGCAATGAGTTGACTGCTGCGTCACCACGGAATAATAAACTAGTAGGTCTGTTCCACCCTGCCTATATGAATTTTCAAATTGATAAGGAGGAATATAAATCTGAAGAGCCTACCTTACAAGAGATGACAATGAAGGCGATTGATGTTTTGTCCCGGGGAGAAGAAGGATTTTTTCTAATGGCTGAAGGAGCAAGAATCGATCATATGGCCCATGCTGCTGATGTCACTGGTATCTGGAAGGAAACCATTGCGTTTGACCAAACTGTGAAAGCAGTTGTGGATTGGGCGAAGAAACGAAACGACACGCTCGTTGTTGTCCTAGCGGACCACGAAACAATGGGAATCTCGGCAACAGAAAAGATGAATATCGAAGGCTTGAAAAAAGTAAACGTGAGCGCTGAATATATGAGTAAACAGCTCCAGGCAACTAAAGATGCTCGGCTTGCACCTGAACGTGTGATGGAGGTATTTAGCAAACATGCTAATATCCAGCTTACACTAAAAGAAGCACAGCAATTCATTAAGAATATCGAAAGCAATCGGACGATGGTCTATCCAAAAAATCGCGTAAATTGGGAAGTGGGCAGCACCATCGCTAAACATTACAACGTGGGCGTCGTCGATTCCAGTATTCGTGCCGCCAGCTCCACCGGCGGACATACAGCCAATATGATTCCGATATTCGCAACAGGACCTGGAAGCTCAGCCTTTAACCGAGTCATCGACAATACCGATGTCTCGACTATCATTACAAACGCTGCCAATATTCCATTTACGCCGGGACAACAGCTAGGAAACCAGTAATAGCTTGTCAGAACCAAGCTAAAAGGAGCGAAATCATTTCGCTCCTTTTCCATTTACCCACAGAGTTATACACATTTTACCCACAACTTAAAAAGTCACTGTGACTCAAGTTCGATCTTCTCTGTATCTTTCACAAATTCGTTGTACGTGTTGCTGATTCGGATGATGGTTTCGGATGTGTTGATGGCTTTGTTTGTTAGGAGTGCTTGTTTGTTAGCCTTGCTTAGTTTGTTATATGTAATCGCATATTGTGAGCCTGGGCCGCTGTTTTTCCAAGCGATGAATTGCATGATTCTGCCTACATTGTTGAACTCATTATTTTGAAATGTTGGATTAATCGCGCCACTCGCTAAAATGCCTCGTGTACCTGCCTTACCGTTCTCTATGTTTTTGATTACATTATTTTCAATAATCGCATTTGACCAGTTCATCACACGAATCGCATCTGAACGCGTTCCATCAATGTTGTTATCGCGGATTACAACTCGATCATGATACTTGCCACCGGAATATTTATGCGTACCTACGGCACGATCAACATTCTTAAATGTATTGTTTTCAATCGTTACATTGCGATTTGAAGTTTTGTCATACTTGCTCCACTTTTGACTCCACCCTGCTGTCGTTTTATCAGGTGTATCAAGGTTAATTGCTTCTTTATTCTTCTTATCTGATGCTTTTGAACCTGTAAATTTATTATTTCGAATCACAACGTTACTAGAAGCATCCATCTCAATGAAATGACCTGAATACATATTCTTAAACTGGATATTCTCCACTTTTACATTTTGATTATGCCCCATAATAATCGCAATGGCGTCTTTTTCATACTTCATATCAATCGTGACTGTACCTTCACCAATGAAAGAAATGTTTTTCTCTCCACTATACTTTCCGTATACACCTGATTTATTGGCTTTCGATGGCTTAACTAACTGAAAAATGGATTTTGACGGGCTAAACTTGTTTGTGCCTGTTTTCGTTCCTTTCACAATGTTGACGCCGTTTTTCATTTTAATGGTTACATTCGATGGAATATATAACACA
The DNA here is from genome assembly GCF_036962285.1 of Bacillus sp. JJ634. Classification (NCBI taxonomy): domain Bacteria; kingdom Bacillati; phylum Bacillota; class Bacilli; order Caryophanales; family Bacillaceae; genus Bacillus; species Bacillus sp. JJ634. Next base: position 10,260 of record NZ_JBALMU010000137.1, on the reverse strand, counting down.
TTACTAATCGTATACGTTCCTTTTTTCAATACGAGCGTACCGCCACCTTCTTTTTCTAACTTCTCTAAGTAAGAGCGTAATAAGTAATAATGCTTCGTATGGCTATTATATGTAGTATACTTTAACACCGTTGAATTCACCGGCTTTGTTGTCGGTGAAACCGTATACACTTTCTTCGCGGCAGCTTCTGTTGAATGAGGCGCTACTCCCGCCCATAAATTCAACACGAGCACAAAAGCAGCTACTAATGCTCCAGCTCTCTTCAACCTCTTAATCATGCTCTCAAAATCTCCTCTCCAAATAATAAAAACGTTTATGCACAGACTTATCCACATATTACCCACAGATGAAAATGTCACTGTGACTCATCCCCTATATTACCATTTATCCCTGTAAAAAGAGCTAAAATAGACAAAATTCAGAATAAAACCACCGCCTATCGGTAGACTAGCGACGGCTTATTCACAAAATTATCCACATATTATCAACAACTGGAAATGTCACTGTGACTTCATGATACACCATTCATGATAAGCTTGAGGGCAATGATTAAAGAGGGTTAATAGTGGTTGTTTATTGAGGAAGGGGTAAGAGGTATAAGAAGAATAATACGAGCGATAGCTGCTCCATTGATAGAGCTGTGGTTCTGCAACCATACATGCCTTCACAGGATTATAGTGGATATAGCGGCTCACTTCAGCCATCCCTATCTGGCCTTGAATTCGTTTAGAAAAAAATCGCTTTTCAAACAGATGACCTGTTTTATCATACTTCTTATTGAAATAATGAGCATAACGCTTATTTAAAAGCGCCATCACTTTAGAGAGGGAAACTTCAGGGGAGCGAATTTGGAGGTGATAATGATTCGTCATCAAACAATACGAGGTAAGTTCAATCGGATACTTCTCATGGATTTTCGAGAGTAAATGCAAGAAAACAGAATAATCTTCCCCGCTCAAAAACAGCGGCTCTTTCCGATTTCCACGACTGCTAACGTGATAATATTGGTCCGGAGACCATTCCCTAATTCTATGCCCCATACTTTTTCTCCTTTTTGCTTTAGTATACTTGCTAGAACCTCTATAAGCAAAAAGGAGAAAAGAAAGATAAATAATCAATTTACCCACAAACTTATACACATGTTATCCACAAATCAAAAAGTCACTGTGACACAACCTTTTTAAACACATATATACAAATCAAACTCCACACCGCTCCGAGGGCATATCCTGCGATGACATCAGAAAAAAAGTGAGCATTCACAGCGATCCGGCTTACGCCCATCACTAACATAAGCACAACAACGACCACGCTGATCCACCATTTTGCTGTTCTTGATTTGAGTTCTTTCGTAATAAAATAAGCAAGTAACACATAAAAAACTAACCCCACCATCGTATGTCCGCTTGGAAAACTGTAGCTCATCGCTTCGGCCTCCGCACTGCCGACAGGGCGTTCTCTCTCCATACTGTTTTTCACAAATTTATTAAGCAGGTTTCCGCCACCTACTCCTATCGCAAAAATCGCCATCGCTACATAATGCTTTTTCACAAACCATAACCACAAAAGGAACATTAAACTTCCCCCAGCAATGACGCCCGTCGAACCCAGAGCAGAAATACCTTCAAAAAAATGAAGTGCACCTTTTCCAGTCCCGCTGAACATATTCTGAACAGAGTCATCAAAAGATAAGATAAACTCCTTCTGAACACCTAACATCATCACAAAAAAGACCAGTAGAGACACAATGCCGGCAATCCACATCTTCCCGTTTCCCTTATGTAAATCTTTCTCCATTCGCAAATCTCCTTCTATATTAGTAGTATAAACTCGTCTTTAATTATATTTTTTCTCATATAAAAATGATAGGTATCAAGGCGGATGGACATCTCTCCGTGAGGGTTTGGAAGCAGAATAGGAAATTAATTAAATGAACGGCTATGAGGCATATCACATAGACCCCAGCCATTATTTTTACCTCAATACACTGTAAAAATACCAAAAACCAATCATGGGCTGCATGATTAACTCTAAATCTCCCACTCACAATTGGATGCCTATGTCATTTCCAATCGGTGAATTTACTTTTATTTAAAAGTATTAATCAAGAATAATAGCGTACTTACAACAACCATTAAAGAACCGATAATGATTCCAACAGTAAGTTGTGTGACATTCCCTTTAAGAAACTGTACGAATAAAACACCTTGCATAATTGAACGGCCAATATTATATAATCAAAAATAAACCTTGGCTAAACTCGTTTTTAAATAATTCTTATTTCTTTATTTCAAATTGAGTTGCTATTGACCTACGATTTTCTTCAATTCTATTCTTAATTGCATTAAGTTTTAACTTATTCGGAATCTCACTCTCGTGCAACTCTCGGTAATAAACAGACAAAGTCGCTGTAAATACATACTCAATATCATCATTAGCAATATTCATAGAAAAACTCTACGAAAATACTAAAAGAGAGCCAACCAAACTGATTGAATCTTCTTTTATAATGACTAAGCAACAAGATTCGTTACGTACAAGTCACAGGTAAAGATAAAATGATTAACAGGCTTCTGACTTAGCCGTCATTGATGATTTGATATAGATGGTGATGAAGGAATAACAATAACTACTCTAGACCGTCTGTTACATCGAGTAGAAGTTGTTCATATGAATGATGATAGCTATCAAATGAAAGATAGACAGCATATATTTTAAGCAAAAGTGTTCATTTCAAACGGGCAAAAACTATTATTTTTGCTTGGCAGTTACACTTCACAATCACTGTTAATTCTCCAACACTTGCATACGCCCATATTTTTTGATAAAGACGATAAATAGTTTGCAAATAAATGATGGCTTATAAGTAAGGATATTGAGCTTATCCATAGCATAGGAATCTTATACACATTCATATAGGGATTTTCCAATAAAGATTGCAAATAAAACAATGATGGAGTCCAACAGAACAAATAATGGAACCCGCCTTTTATAAACCAATTGCGTCCCTCCTTCACTTAAAATATGTTCCATAGATTGAATACTTATCTCAATTTAAGATTCAGTCCTGTCTGAAGAACTATTCTTAATAACTTGTTCTAGGAACCTCAATAAATCACCTTTTATCTCCTCATGTTGCAACGCAAACTCAATTGTCGTTTGAATAAAGCCTAGCTTCTCCCCCACATCATATCGCTTACCTTCAAAGTCATAAGCAAACACTCGTTGAATTTGATTTAGTTTTTGAATCGCATCCGTCAGCTGAATTTCTCCACCTGCACCTATTTCTTGTTTTTCTAAAAACATGAAGATTTCAGGGGTTAATATGTATCTTCCCATGATAGCTAGATTAGAAGGTGCTGTTCCTTTTTCTGGCTTTTCCACAAAATTATTCACTTGATAACGTCGACCGTTTTGTTCGCCTGGATCAATAATTCCGTAACGGTATGTTTCCGCTCCTGGTACCGTTTGTACTCCAATTACAGAGGATAATGTCTTGTCGTACTCATCCATTAACTGACGTAAACACGGGGTCTCCGCTTGAACAATATCATCACCAAGTAATACAGCGAACGGCTCGTTACCAATAAATTTACGCGCACACCATACTGCATGTCCTAATCCTTTTGGTTCTTTTTGTCTGATGTAATGAATATCCACTTTAGAAGGAGCTTGGACTTTCTCTAACAATTCAAATTTGTTTTTCTCCATCAAATTGGCTTCTAACTCAAAGGCATTATCAAAGTGATCTTCAATCGCTCGTTTCCCTTTTCCAGTTATGATGATGATGTCCTCAATACCCGAAGCGACCGCTTCTTCAATAATATATTGAATCGTCGGTTTATCGACAATCGGCAGCATTTCTTTCGGCATCGCTTTTGTAGCCGGTAAAAAACGCGTACCTAACCCCGCCGCTGGAATAATCGCTTTTCTTACTTTCTTCAATTATTTATTGCCCCCCATTTTTAAGATACTAATCTTTTATAAATAGATAGTTAATGAGAAAATATGTTAAACACATATATCCTCATTAACCATCTAAAAAAAAATCGAATCATACAAATAATAATTCGAGCATCTCCCCCACCCTCACATCATACTCCTGACATCAGGCGTCTAAAGTGTGCAAATATAGGCCACCCACAACATGATCGAGTGCTTCCGTTGATAACGGTTAGGAAGCCTCACCAGCCAATGCTTCTGACAATATATAAAGTTTTTTAGAATAGTCCTAAAAATTTCTTCGTTTTTATTTTTTGTAGCATTTCCTTATAGACTTGCTTTCCTTCTATAACCATAAAAAGAACAGTAAACTTCCCCCAGCAATGACGGCCGTCGAACCCAGAGCAGAGACACCTTCAAAAAAATGAAGTGCACCTTCCCCAGTCCCGCTAAACATGTCCTGAACCGAGTGATCAAAAGATAAGATAAATTTCTTCTGAACACCTAACATCATCACAAAAAAGACCAGTAGAGACACAATGCCCCCAATCAACATCTTCCCGCTGCCCTTATGTAAACCTTTCTCCATTCACAAATCTCCTTCTATTTTATTCATATCTTCCCCATAGCTATAGATAAGAATACACAAAATGCTTACTTGGATAAATAGACTTAGGGCGATATATAACTAAATGTCTCATATCTAGTGCGGGGGTTCCGTTTATCCACAAAATTATCCACATTATATCCACAAACCGAAAAGTGCCTGTGACAAACATACACTGGAAGCTTCAGACAGAACTTAACAAAAAATCTATCCTTTCGACAAAAAAGCTAATATAATAGACTAAATATCACAAGTATGAATAAGGAAGGAATTAAGAGATGAGTTCAGAAAAAAGAAAGAAAAAGAAGAAAAAGTGGCCTAAAATTGTCGGAATCGCCATACTTCTTTTCATTTTAGCAGGGGGAGCATTCGCTTATAATGTATGGAATGTATTAAATAAATCAGTTAATTCTATGTATACAGATCTTGACCGTAACTCAGAGAAACGAACAAATGAACTGGAACTGACGAAACAAGATCCTTTTTCCGTCCTTTTATTGGGAGTCGATGAACGTGATGGAGATTCAGGCCGATCTGATTCTATGATTGTTCTAACCGTCAATCCCGAACTAAAATCAGTTAAAATGCTAAGTATTCCACGTGATACAAGAACTGAAATTGTAGGTCATAATACAACAGACAAGATTAATCACGCCTACGCCTTCGGTGGCACCAACATGTCAATGGATACAGTGGAACATTTCCTAGACATACCAATTGATTACTTCTTAGAAATTAATATGGATGGCTTCAAAGACATTGTCGATGCAGTAGGTGGCATCACAGTGCAAAACAACCTAGACTTCACATACGGAAATGTCCACTTTGCAAAAGGGACAATCAAATTAAACGGTGAAGAAGCCTTAAAGTATTCACAAATGAGATATGAAGATCCAAACGGAGACTTCGGTCGTCAAGAACGTCAACGTCAAATCATCCAAGCAGTCATCAAAGAAGGAGCTAATATCTCCTCACTCGCTAACTATGGAGATATTCTTGATGCACTTAGCAAGAATATTAAAACAAACCTTGCCTTTGACAATATGATTGACATCCAAAAAAACTACCGTGAAGCAAGCACAAACGTTGAACAAATGACAATCAAAGGACAAGGCACTAAGATGGATGGTATCTACTACTATATCGTGTCTGAAGAAGAACAACAAAAAGCTCAAACTCAGCTAAAAGAACATTTAGCAATCAAGTAAAACAGCAAGACTGTTGAGAAGGTTTTCTCAACAGCCTGTCTACGCCACTGATTAATCAGTGGCGTATTCTTTCGTTATTTTTTATGAAGGGCAGGAACGTCTTTTCTTACCGTATCAAACAGGCCTGAACCGATAATATCGAGTGCCGATTGCATTCTTTCAGCCGAAATATTATCCTCCATTGTATCCTGTGGAGTGTGGTACACTTTCTCAATATGATAGACGAGCGGATTCCAACTATCAATGCCCATCCAAATAAATAATGCAGCGGGAATGCCGGCGTTATGAAATGGAACATGATCGCTTGAACCAAAAGTTCCTGGTAAAATATCAGAATTTCCAAGGCGAGCACCTGCAGCGGTTGAAGCATTCGTAATAGCATTCGTTGTACCATCTACTGTCATCGCGTAAAGGTTCTTCGCTTTATCATAATTGGTTGCGACCATATCTGGAACAAAGACAGCTTCAATTCTGTCTCGCTGCTCTTGCGATAACTGATCTACATAATATCGTGAACCAAGAAGACCGCGCTCCTCCGAGCCAAAAGCAATGAACTTTAATTCTTTATCTGTATTGTATCCTTTATAAACTCTCGCAAGCTCCAGCATTAACCCAACACCTGAAGCATTATCATTCGCACCTAGAGCACCGACTACACTATCATGATGCGCTCCAAGAATAACTTCTTTCGTATCTTTTGTTTTTCCTTTCGGCGCTTTCGTTGCAATCACATTCACAGACTTTAAATTGGAATAATGTTTGGCTGTCAGACTTACTTCAACAGATCCTTTTGCCATCTCTTCCTTCATCCATTCTCCGTGTATATAAGAGGCCCCGAAAACAGGCACATCGTATTTTTTAGCTAAACTTGGATTAAAAGCTTGTCCATAATTACCGCGACTGCCGACAAGACTTTGTAAAATCACACCTTTCGCTCCTGCTTTCACCGCATTATCAACCTGTGCTTGATAACCTGCTACAGTAGATGCTCTGGCCATCACAACAATCTTCCCTGCTGTATCAGCCGAAAAATCGCTTAAGCTGGTCCCATCTTCTACGAAAACAACTTGGCCTTTGACAGCTTCATCACTGATTTTCCCATTCGGTGCAGCTCCCATTTCCCAAACAGTCTCATCATTAAGAGACACATTCGCAATGAATTGATCCGCAACAGGGAAATATTGAAATTCTACATCGTAACCGTAACTTTTAAGTGTATTCGCTATATAGCTAGCGGAACGTTGCTCTCCCTCAAGCCCGCCAACTCGTGGACCGATTTCCTGAGACAAATACTTCACATGTTCAAGCGCTCTTTCAGCACTCACTCTCGCCACAATCTTTTGATCCTGCGAATAGGAGGACTTTCCATTTACCTCATCCGCTGACACCAATCCACCTGACCCTAAAACAATAGAAACAGCTAATATTGAAGCAAACACCTTTGATCCTTTACCACGATATTTGACTGCCATCCTCTTCCCCCATTTCATCCTAATACACTTCAATCATAAATTAACAAAAAAAGGATATTTAGTCAAAATATTTATAATTTTTAGATAATTATAGACAAAAAAATACGGGGCTTTGTCCTCAAATCCCCGTTTATCGCTTATGAACCAACTGATAGTTTCTCATAACGTTTGCTGTTACATACCGAAGATAAGTCCCTCTTAATCTCCCGACAAACCAAAGAAATCATTCATCCTTTAATCCTTTTTAACAATTCCGCTTAATTTTACGGACAAATCTTCTACTAGTTCCTTAACCGTTACATTCCGCTCCGCTTCTCCTTTTTCAAAAGCATCCTTAAGAATGTAATAAAATTCTTCCTTTTCTTTTTTTACTTTCATCACTACTCTCTCCTATTAACCAAGAAGACTACCATGGATATTCTTCTTATTCCTATGTATGAAATAGTTTTGTTCATTTCCTCACATATTAGATCCATATAGAGGACATAACAGAAAAAAAATCAACACAAATCTTATACCGTTTCTCTTCTATTTTACCACACTCTCATATACTTCTATTGTAATGTTTTTGACAAATTTCGGTAGTTTCAGTTAATTGCGCCCAAAGCTAGGAATCGTGCCAATTTTATTGAAAATCATGCCATTTCTTTCAAAAATACAGCGAATTTCGCAAAAAATCCAGCCAATTCAAGCTATAATCTCGTTCAATAGGAAAGGGTCTTACGAAGTGATACATGGGGATTTTCGGTCAGGTTTATATAGGCGGGATAGCTGCTCCATTTATAAGTAGACAACTGTTTGACCATTTTAGCTTCTAGGGGGTTTCGATGAATATATCGACTCACGTCTAAGAAGTATTGATCGGTTTCAATTAATCCTGAACCTGTAAACGATAAACTAGAATCAACAGTTTTCCTAAAATAGAAATAAACAGATTTCAACAAATAAGATTAAACAGTTCCCCATTACACAATCACTTTTAATAAACTAAATGTAGTCTATTGAAAGTGAGGAATTAGGAGTGAACCGTTTTATGATTTACATCGAGATCCATCGACTATACAAAGAGGGTTTCTCAAAGAGTGCCATTTCTAGGAAACTGAATATATCGAGAAATAGGGTGATAGATTATTTGAATAAGAGTCCGGAGGATTTTGAAGAATTTCTTAGTTCATTAAGGACACGGGAGAAGAAGTTAGATCTGTATCAGAGAGAAATATTAGATTGGCTTAGAGAATATCCAGATCTTACTGGTGCTCAAGTATATGATTGGCTAGAGGAGAAATTGGGAGTTAAAAATGTTAGTGAAAATACCGTGCGTAATTACTTAAATGAGATGAGAGATTTTTACCACATTCCAAAAACAAATGTAAGTCGCACATACGCTTCTGTTCCTGAGCTTCCAATGGGCCAACAAGCACAAGTGGACTTTAGTCAGACTGTTGTGAAGGATAAACAAGGAAATAACAAACGGCTCTACTTTATCGCTTTCGTGCTTTCTCATTCGAGATATAAATATGTTGAGTGGCTTGATCGTCCATTCCGAACCACCGATGTCATTCGTATGCATGAGAATGCTTTTCACTATTTTGAGGGAATGACGGAAGAAATGGTGTATGATCAGGATGCGCTTTTAGCAGTCAGTGAAAATGCTGGAGACCTTATCATGACTTCTGAATTTACAAAGTATCACCAAACACGTCAATTTCACATTTACCTTTGTAGAAAGAGTGATCCAGAATCGAAAGGTAAAATTGAACAAGTTGTTAAATTCGTTAAAAATAACTTCAGCAAAAACAGGATATTTGGCAGCTTAGCAGATTGGAACCTTTCTTGTCAGGCATGGTTAAAACGGACAGGAAACTATAAAGTTCATCATAATACAAAAAAGAGACCTTCTGAAGTGCACGCCCTGGAAAAGCAACACTTAAAGAAAGTCTCTGGTACTTACATATTTGAGAATGTTCTCGTACCTAGTATAACAAGAACGATACAAAAGGACAATGTCATTCGATACGAAGGAAACCGATACAGTGTCCCACGAGGGACATACAGACCTGACACCCCTAATGTTGCCTATCTTCAAGTCGATGAAAACGATCTATACATTCGTCTTAAACAGACAGGCTCTATATTGGCGAAGCATCGAATATCACAAGGGAAAGGTCTGATCATATCAGATCCGTCACATCGTGAAAGGAGTACATCCAAGAGAGAGATGTTAATTCTTCAAATGGAGGAAGTTTTTATAGATAAAGAAAACTTCCAATGGCTGATTGAACAATTAAAAGAGAGATATCCTCGCCATCTAATCGATCAATTAAAGGTTCTTCAAAGCACCATCAAGAGTTACCCGAATCATATCGAACAAGCACTTATAGAAATGAGAAGGCTCAAAATGACTAGTGCAAATGATTTTAGAGATATTGCACACTCTCTTTTTGTGCAATACCAAAAAGCGTCTCCTTCAGCTATTGAACCAAATCAGAAATATAAAGATCTTGTCGCACCAGAACGCTCTGAAGATATTTATTTAAAAGTTTTGGCTGGAGGTAAAACTGAATGAACCACCCGTTTGAAGAATTACAAGATAAATGCCGCACTCTGCGTCTCGCAGAGACGGCTAAGGAACTACCAACCTTCCTTCGTGAGGCAGAATCTAAAAATTGGACCTATCACGAACTTATTTTTAATCTATTAAACTATGAAATCAATTGTAGAGAGATCAAAAATATTGAAAGGCTAATGAAATGGGCTGAGTTCCCAGAAAAAATGACCTTTGAGAGCTACGACTTGAAAGAACAATCTGCCGTAGGAGAGAAACAACTCAATGTATTAAAGGAGTTAAATTGGATTGATGAGTACTTTACATTAATCATGATGGGACCAACGGGTGCAGGTAAAACTCATTTATCCATTGCTTTAGGTATCCATGCCGTAGAGAAAGGTTATCAAGTATCCTTTGTCTCCATGAGTCAGCTTATGTATATCCTAAAATCTAGGGAATATATAAGTAAATCTAAGACTCGTT